>JANQPS010000668.1 GCA_028285365.1 Thermoanaerobaculia bacterium
AACGGAACTCCGTTATGCCGCTCCATGCCGTACAGCGTGGCGACGTGCGGGTGGTTGAGCGCGGCGAGGGCTTTGGCTTCGCGCTCGAATCGCTCCAGACGTTTTGCGTCTTCTGCGAGCTCGGCGGGAAGCACCTTGATCGCCACCTCGCGTCCGAGCGTGGTGTCTCTGGCTCGGTAGACCTCGCCCATGCCTCCGGCACCGAGTGGGCCAGTGATCTCGTAGCCGCCGAGGCGGCCGCCTGGCTCCAGAGTCATTGCGCGGAGTCTAGCGGTCCGTTCGTGACGGCTGAAGTCCCCAGCTGGGGCGACTCGACATGGTGAAAGAAGGAGATTTCGGCCAGTCCTAGGCTCAGATCGGAGTCTGGTCGCTGAAGACCGCGGGAGTCGGAGCGCCGTCTCATTCTGCGGTTCGAGCTAGGCGCGCGTCCGGGATCTCGACCCGTCGGATCGGGTCAGGCGCGCGTCCGGAGTCCGTCAGAACGCGACCGTTCGCGCGCAAAATGCGGTGCCTGCGGAGTGGTGACTCCCGAAGCACGGTCTGAGAGCTCTCGACTCTGGTCAGCGGCGGTACCCGTAGGCAATGCTCTCGTCAGCCGCTGCCTGGTTGCGCTGAGCGATCTCAGGGCGCGAGCGAACCGAGCGTGCAGGGAACCACGCTGTCGCAAACACCTTCGAGGGGACAGATGGCGCCTGCGAGGCGAGGCGCGTCGAGCTTGCCAGGGTCCTCGACCGTCAGGCGCGCGCTGCTGAGGTCGGCGTCGCGCAGATCGCTGTCCGTCAGAGTCGCGCTCGTGAGATCGGCGAGGCGGAGGTCGGCGTGACGCATGGACGCGAAGCGTAGGTTGGCTCCCTGCAGGTCGGCGAAGCTGAGGTCGGCGCCGTCGAGGAGAGCGCCCTGTAGGAGCGCGCCCCTGAGGCTCACGCCGGCGAGGCGCGCACTGCGCAGATCGGCGCCACGAAGGTCGACGCCGTCGAGCGAGCGGAAGCTGAGATCACAACCCCGGAGTGCGGCGCCAGGCTCGAGCTCGTGGCAGCGAACGGCGCGCTGCTCGACCGGTCGTTCGACCCCGAACGCTCTCGAGAAGTCGTGGGGAGTGGTCAGGACGAGACTGTCAGAGGGAGCCAGCAAGCCGAACATCGGGCGGTCGCCTTTGGCGTCGAGTCGTGGTGTGTCGGAGCGTTCGGTACCAGGGGCAGCCATGGTGCTGGAAGGGGCGAGGAGTCCGAGGGCGAGGATGAGCAGCACAAAGAGGCGGGGCGAGCCGAGTGAGCGGCGCGCGGAGTTCGAGAGGAGCGAGCGAGTGATCATGGAAACCTCAATCGAAGGGGGCGAGGGAGTGTGGAAGGAAAGCCGAGAGAGTAGAGAGATAGAGAGAGCGAGAGTGCCGAAGGGCAATTGGCAGAGTCGTTTGCGCGGAGAGAGGAGTTGCGACGCGCGCAGTGATGTGGTGTGTGCCAGGACGCGTCCAGACCTCCCGTTGATCGTCGTAGGTAGCTACGCTCTGGGCTGGTCCAGAGTTCCGGGGCGAAGCCTCTGGCCGCGCCAATCCGTGTTGGCTTGACTCGAACGACAGGCCATGAGGGACGAACGACGGGTGTTGGCTGGCTGCTACCGTCGCCGGCAAACTTGCTAGAGAGTCGGATGTGGCATTCCAGCCGCCTCCGATGACGTTGAAGGGAGGCCGCGATGGAGAAGAAGCTGAGTCAGTTGGATCGATCGGTTGCCGGCAAGGTCGTGTTGGTCACGGGTGCAGCCAGCGGCATGGGCCGAGCGACCGCCAGGCTGTTTGCAGACGAGGGGGCACGCGTTGCTGCCGCCGATCTCAACGAGGAGGGTGTTCGCGACGTCGTGAGCGAGATCGTGGACGCGGGACATGAGGCCGTCGCCTATGGTCTCGACGTCGGCAACGAAGCACAGGTCGAAAGTGTGGTGTCCAGCCTGACCGAGCACTTCGGGGGTCTCGACATCCTCGTCAACAACGCCGGAATCTCGCTGCCGACGCCGATCGACGGTGACGAGTACGCAGCGCGCTGGGAGCGCTCGATTCAGGTGCTGCTCACGGCCCATACGCTGACGATCCGGGCGGCATTGCCGCACTTGAGGCAGTCGGAATCTCCGCGCATCGTGAATATCGCGTCGACTGAGGGACTTGGCGCAACTCGCGGGACGAGCCCCTACACGGCTGCCAAACACGCGGTCATCGGGTTGACCCGATCACTGGCGGTGGAACTCGGTCCAGAGGGCATCACGGTGAACTGTGTCTGCCCCGGGCCGATCCACACCGGAATGACTTCCGAGATCCCGGAGGATGCCAAGAAGGAGTTCGCTCGACGCCGGGTTGCGCTCAAGCGTTACGGCGACCCCGAAGAGGTCGCGCACGGTACCTTGAGCCTGGCCTTGCCGGCTGCGTCGTACATCACGGGGGTGACGCTACCTGTCGATGGCGGTTTGACGATCCGAAATGCATAGAGATCGGTATGCATAGAGATCGGTGTTTGTGCGCCGCAGGTGAGCGCGGCAGCTTCCCAGACGACGCACGCCGACGACTGGGGAGGTCTCTCGTGCTTCTTGTTCCCGAACTGCTACCTGAGCTGACTGTTTTCGGATCGCCTGATTTCGAAGTGGCCGGGTTGTCCCGGTCATCGGCGAAGCGCAGGCCGTTCGGCTTGGCACTCGTCGCATTTGTGCTGGCGCTGGTGACAGCGCCGGTGTCACCTGTAGCCGGCGTGATTGAGTCGTGTGCGTGTGACGACACGAGAGGCGACTCGAGAGGCGGCTC
>JANQPS010000675.1 GCA_028285365.1 Thermoanaerobaculia bacterium
GTAAAGTTCAAAATCGTTTCTCCTTACATCTCATTATCCGCCTTCTAACCCGAATGGTCAAAACTTCAACGAGGACTCCGACCTCTACCGCGAGCACCCGGCGTGGGTCCTGGGAGTGCCAGGGCGCCGTCAGCCGCTTGGGCGTGGTCAGTACGCGTTGAATCTCTGTCGCGAGGACGTCTTCGAGTACCTTCGAGGCGAGATCGTCGGTCTCGTTCAGCGCTATGAGATCGACTACCTCAAGTGGGACATGAACCGTGATCTCTGCCACGTGGTGCACGACCGGAAGCCCGCAGCACATCGCATGACTCTTGCGACCTACCGCCTCTTCGATGCAGTTCGCGAGGCTTGTCCTGAGCTCGAGATCGAGTCCTGCTCGTCGGGTGGTGCCCGCGCAGATTTCGGGATCATGACTCGTGCGGATCGCATCTGGGCCTCTGACAATCACGACCCCCAGGATCGTCAGCTCATCCAACAGGGGTTCAACCTGTTCTTGCCGCCGGAGGTCGTGGGATCGCACATCGGAAGTGAGCGCAGCGAAGTCACCGGGCGCTCGCAGCCCATGGCGTATCGAGCGGGGACGGCTCTCTTCGGACACCTCGGGATCGAAGCGGCGCCTAGAGAGCTAGGTGAGGATCCTCATGGCCTGCTCGCCTGGACGCTCGACACCTACCGGCAGCATCGCCACTGGATGCATGACGGCAGGACGCTTTACCTCGACACCGTGGATCCAGAGATCGTTGCGCGGCTCTGTCTCTCCGCAGACGGAAGTCGAGGACTCTTGTCGGTGGCCAGGCTCGAGGGTGGTCGCTCGGCGGTGCCGGCCCCGCTACGGATTGCCAGCCTCGACCCGAGCTCCGAATACGTCGTTCGGCTCCTCCACCCCGAGACTCACACGTTCATGAAGTCGCGATCCAGTTTTCAGCGTGGCGAGCCACTGAACGTGAGTGGTGAGCTCCTGGTACACGTGGGAGTGCAGCTTCCCGTCCTTCGGCCGCAGTCGCTGGCCCTCGTCGAGCTGTTGCGAACCGAGGCATGAGAGCCGCGCACTAAGATCGGCACCCATGAATGCCGTTCAGCTGATCGTCTTCTTCGGCCTCGCCGCGCTCGTCGGACTGCTGACGTACCTCAAGTGCCGGGGTACGGGTGACCGCAGTACCGACTCCAACAAGGAGTACTTCCTCGCGAGCGGCGGACTCACCTGGTTCTTCGTCGCCGGATCGATCACGCTCACCAACCTCAGCACCGACCAGCTGGTGGGCATGAACGGCAACCAGATGCTGCTGCTGGCGTGGTGGGAGCTCGCGGCCGTGGCGGGTCTGATCATCCTGGCGACGGTGTTCATCCCGATCTACTACCGCTATGAGTGCACCACGACCACCGAGCTGCTCGAGCGCAGGTACAACAACAAGCACATCCGCGCCACGATCGCGTCGCTGTTCCTGGCGGGCAACGTACTGATCTATCTGCCGATCATGCTTTACACGGGATCGTTGTTCATGCAATCGATGTTCGACACCCAGCTGCCGATCATCGTGATCGCGATCTGCTTTGCGGTCGTGGGTGCGGCGTATGCGATCTTCGGTGGGCTGCGCGCGGTGGCCGTGTCCGATACCTACAGCGGGGTGGGGCTGCTGGTCATGAGCGTGCTGGTCGTGCTGCTGGCTCTCAACGCCATCGACTGGGACTTCTCCGGCATTCCGAGCGAACGGCTCACGCTCATCGGTGACAGCAGCTCGCCGATTCCGTGGCATACGTTGCTGACAGGAATGATCTTCATCCAGATCTTCTACTGGAGCACGAACCAGACCATCACCCAACGCGCCATGGCGGCTCCATCGGTCAAGGAGGCGCAGAAGGGCGTCTTTGCAGCCGCCGCGATCCGCCTCCTCGTCGTGCCCGCGATCATCGTCATTCCGGGTATCTGCGCCTACAAGCTCTACGGCGACATCGGTGACGCGGCCTACGGGAGGCTCGTGGGTGACCTCATGCCGTCGTGGCTGTCGGGCGCGTTTGCCGCGATGATGGCTGCGGCCGTCCTGACCAGTTTCAACAGCGTGCTGAACTCGTCAGCAGCCCTCTACGTCTGCGATCTGCACGAGAAGTACATCGACGAGAAGGCGAACGTGCACCGCCTCAACACCGTGATCTCCATCACGTTCGTCTTGACCGCCATTGCGCTCGTGCCCGTCTACAACGGCGCCGACAGCATCATCAACCTCGTCCAACAGCTCAACGGCCTGCTCAGCATGCCGATCCTGTCAGCGTTTCTGACCGGGCTCCTGTTTCGCAACGTCGACGCACGCGCGATCATGATCAGCGTCTTGCTCGGCACGGGTCTGTACGCGTTTTTCACCTTCTCGTGGACACCGCTGCACTACATCCACCTGATGTTGATCACCTTGGTCTTTTGCGTCGTCGTGGGGCTGACGCTGAATCTCGTCGTGTTTGGAAAGAGGGCGGAGTTGTCGAGAGGTCTCAGACCACAGGTCGACGCCTAGGCTCCAGGCAACGGCTGGCGAGAGCACCAGCAGATCGAGCGGCGACGGAAGCCGTCAGTCGTACTCGGCGGTCATCTCCGCGCTCGGGATCAGGAGTGGCGCCGTAGGGTGAGAACCGCTGCAAGTGCAAGCGCGCTCATGAGGATTCCAAGTCCCACCTGGGACGCGGTGGGAATGGCGAGTCCCTGGACCTGGAAGTCCGCCACGAGCTCTTCGAAGTCCACCCAGTCGTAGGTGGTGCCGTTGATCGTCAGTGAGTCGCCGGCCGGGTCGGCGGCAGCCAGTGCGGCGGCCAGCGCGGCGATCTCGTCGACCGGGACGGTCATGGCGAAGACCAGCGTGTCGAAGTCGTCACCGCCGTCGAAGAACGAATTGAAGACGAGTCCGTCCTGAAGCGTGACTTCGTCGTTGCCAGAGTCGGCGGTGACCACCGGTCTTCCAAGGTCGGTCACGGTGAGGGTGGCGTTGGCGAGGCTGATGACGTCGTCGTCGCCGTCTGCGTCGATGACCTCCTCGTCGATGGCGGTCAGATCCCCGCCAGTGACTGTGATTGTGTCGCTACCGGAACCACCTTTGAGGGATTCAGTGGCACCGATGATCGTGCCGCCAGTGACGGTGATGACGTCACTGCCGCCTTCACCGTTGATCGCACCAACGGGGCCGTCGATCGTCGTCGTGATCGAGCCGCCGGTCATCGTGATCACGTCTGCGCTTGAGCCGCCGTTGATGGCATTGTCACCGGCGGTGATCGTGCCGCCGTGAATGCGAATGGTGTCGCTACCTCCCCGGCCGTGAATACCGTCTCCAGCAGCGATGATCGTTCCTGCAGATACGACGATCAGATCGTCGTCGTCGTCTCCAGACAGCCCGTCGTCGGTGACGTCGACCGTGCCGCCGAGCATCGTGATCGAGTCGTTGCCGGAGTCCGTCTCGATGCCGTCGCTGCCGTTGACGGTCGCGCCGGGCTGGATGGTGATGTCGTCTCCGTTGACGGTTCCGTCGTAACCGTCCGGGTCGACGTCGGTGCATACCACGATCTCCCCGCCGTCGGGTGTGGTGCCGACGGCCTGACAGTCGGCTTGGAGGGTCTCTGCGCCAAAGAGGGAGAAGATCATGGTCAGAGCCGAGATTCCGAGTCGTTCGACGAGATGCGGCGCGCTCCACGAACGTGAGCCCGGTGTCCGGACTCGTGATGGACTGATGACCGGCGTGGGTTCCTGGGTGCTGGCTCGAAGACTCATGAGAGGCTCTCCGCAGTGATGTTCCTTGATGTACATGTCCACTTCGAGCCGGAAAGTTGCCAGGTGCCTGCTTCGATAAGCTTGATGTGAATCTGACGGCGCTCTGATGATTGAGATCAGGGTCGTTTCGAGGGGGGCTCGTGAGCGTCTTCGAGTTCGATGGCTTCCGGCTCGACCCCGGTGGTCTCCGGCTCCAGAGAGACGGTGAGGAAGTCTCGGTCGAGCCGCGCGTGCTCGAAGTGCTGGTTTTTCTCGTCGAGAACCGCGAGCGCGTGGTGTCCAAAGACGAGCTGATCGAGTCGATCTGGAAAGGCGCCGCGGTGAGTGATGCCGCGATCTCACGCTGCATTTACCAGGTTCGACGCGCCCTCGGAGACACCTCCAAGCCCCCTCGCTTTGTCGGCACGATCCGAGGAAGGGGCTTTCGCTTCCTGGCCGAGCTGGACGATCTCGAACGACTCGAATCAGTCGAATCAGTCGAATCGGTCGAGTCAGAGAGTCAGCTGGTCGCAGACACAGCGCAGCCTTGGTCGCCGCTTCGGCGACTGCTCATGATCGGAGCGGCGCTGCTCGTGGTCGGTTTTGGCGTCATCGCGCTCCGGGTCTCACTGCGCCAGCCGAGCGGGGAACCAGCGGGAGGACGATCGGTGATCGCGATCCTTCCGTTCGGGCTGGAGTCTCAGCGGGAGCCCCAGTCGAACGCGGTGGGCTCGCGGGTAGCTCTGGTCGCGCTCTTGGAGAGGTTGGTGGGTCGGCTCGAAGACCTCGACGGAGTCGATGTGCGCCAGGCCCCGGTTTCCGGCCTCGTTTCGGACACGGATGTCGAACCGGAACTGTTCGTGAAACAGATTCCCGCCAGCGTGTGGATTCACGGGACGTTCGGTCGTGGTGATTCGGGGTTTGGCTCGGTCAGCGTCTTCGCCACCAAGGCGTTGGCTGATCAGGCTCTCCAAACGACGCCTATCGGGTCCTACCCGTTTCCCGACCTGAGGACAGAGTCCGGCGTCATGGAGTTTCTCCAACTCCGTGACGTGATTGCCAAAGACATCATCAGGAACACCGTGTCTCTAGCCAAGGGTGTGGTCGGGGACGATCGAGATACCGATCCCGAGGCGTATCGCCTCTACCTTCTCGCGCGCGAAGAGGTGCTGGACAACCTCTGTGAGGGTGGTCGCGCGGTCGAGTTGCTGGACCAAGCGCTCGATGTCGATCCCGATCTCGCCGAGGCGTGGCAGCTGTTGGGTGAGACCCACTACAACCACGCCTGGGCCTGCGGACACGGCATGTCGGCCTTGAACGAGGCACGCGCAGCCTTGTCCCGCGCTGGCGACATCAGACCTGGCTGGATCGAGCCCAGGCTGCTTCGCGTGTCCCTGCTGGTCGAAGCGGGCCAGGCCGAGCAGGGCTACGCTGAGGCGCTCGAGCTCGAGAGTTTGTTTCCCGAGCACCCGTGGGCTCTCGAGCTCAAGTCCTACGCGCTTCGTTACGCTGGCTTCGTGGGTCGATCCGTGGAGCTCTACGAGCGAGCTCGTGAGCTCAATCCTCTGCTACTGACCGAAGGAACCACCGGCGAGAGCCCCACTCCGTACCTCTACGCGCTCGATATCGACGAATTCGAGGCGGTGCTTCCGACGTATCCGAGCGCCTACATTCGCTACTACCGGTCTCTCGCTGCGCTGCTTCGAGGTGATGAGGAGAGCGCCCTTCGGCTGTCGACTTTGGCCTATCGCTCGAGCCCAGAGGGCGTGTTCGGTCAGTTCGCTCGCGCGATGTCGCTGGCGCTCGAAGGCGACCTGGCCGGCGCCCGAGTCGTCGTCGAGAGCATGTCCCGCCAGCGCACAGAGCTCGAGGCCCTCGATGGCGAGATCGACTACAAGCAGGCCCAGCTGCTGGCATTGGCTGGTGACGACGAGGGTGCGCTGCAAGAGCTCGATCTTGCCGTCGAGCGCGGCTTCTTCTGTGCCCGGTGCCTGCTCACGGATCCGTTGCTCGACGACTTGCGGGGAAGCGACGGATTCACGCAGGTCGTCGAGCGTGCCGTGGAACGACACCTGGCTTTTGCGGAGCGATTCGGACTCGAGCCGGAGACCACGAGCTGAATCGCGCCGTCGAAATTGGTCCACGCGGAGGGCCGTGTGGGCACGGCCCGCGAGTCTTCAGGTGAGAGACGACATGGGGGCGGGCTCGATCGGAGACTCGCCCCGAGTGTCGGGACAACGCGTCGACTAGTTGTTGGGCACTCCCGCCTGAATCCAGCGCAGAGTGAGGCAGTAGTTGCTGTTCGGGGTGGCGGCGCAGTTGTCGACACTCCAGCCAGCGCGCTGACCGCCTCCGTGCGCCACGGATGCCGTGGGCTTGAGCAAGATCAAGCTGTCCGCGGGGGTCGTCGTATCGGTTCGGTTGCCCGAAGCAGTGGTCGTACAACTGGCTTCCGTGACCAGCTCGGCATAGACGCTGGCGACGTTGCCGGAGAGGTTCTGACCACCAAAGGAGGAGCAGCTTGTTGCCGATGCACCGTGGCACGCGGTACACGCCGAGAACAGGGGATAGACATCGTTGGCGAAGCTCACGGTGCTGACGACCGCCGTCACCTCGACGGTGAACGTCTCGACCGTGGTGTCGACACCACCATTGGCAGTACCCCCGTTGTCCATGACCGTGACCGTGACGACGGCAGTGCCCGACTGACCGGCGACTGGCGTGTACTGCAAGAAGCCGCTCGTGTTGGGTGAGGTGTAGGTCACGGAGGGATTGGGGATCAAGCCGGTGTTGCTGCTCGTCGCCGTGATCGAGATCGTCTGGGACTCATTTGGTCCCGCCGAGATGCCGCTCATGTTGACGCTCTGTTGAGGAGAGTCTGCCGGGATCGCAGCCGGATCCGAGATCGCGTTGATCGTCGGAGCGTCGTTGACCGGGGTCACGGTGACGTCGAAGGTCGTCATCGCCGTGTTGTCGGCGGCCGCCCCGTCGTCGACCACGAGCGTGATCGTGACCGGGCCGCCGCTCGCGTTGGCCACCGGGGTCGCCGTGACAGTACGTGCCGTGCCTGTGCCACCAACCGTCAGGTTGCCGTTGGGAATCAGGGCCTGATCGGAGGACGTGGCACTGAGCACGAGCGTGTTGGGGTCGGCGCCGATGTCGGGGTCACCGACGGTGACGGCCAGTGCACCGGTGGTGCCGTCTTCCAGGATCGTCTGGTTGCCGGGGCCGGTGATCGTCGGCGGGTTGTTGCCGGTCACACAGAGCGGGCGCGTGCAGTCGAGGACGGCGAGTCGGGCATCCAGGATCGTGATGGTGCCGTCGCTGTCGAGGTCGCGCGGGTCGGTCGCGCCCGACGCTGGCGTGTTGAGGGCCGCGAGAATGATGTCGATGTCGTCGACGTCGGTATCGGTGTCGCCGTCTTGATCCATGGCCAAGACCAGTGAAGCGATCAGAAGAGAGAGCACGAGCAGCGCGGCGGAAAGTAGGGTTCGGCGATTGGGCTCGAGCATCAGCTAACCCTCCGAAGGGTGATCAATCCCACGATGAGGAGACCGATCATCATCAGCACAGCCGCGAAGTCGCCGAGGGTCGGGATGTCGAGGACCGAGCCCGCAGAGACACGAGTCCCTATGGCCGTGAACGGCAGCATGATGCCGTTCTCGTCGGAGACGAGTCCGCCGACGTCGAAGGTCGAACTGCCGAGGACGCCGGTTCCGTCGAAGGTCAGCGTGGCGAGAGTGAAGCTCGCCGGCTGGTTCGCGTTGAGCGTGGCCGCGGGCAACAACGACACCTCGAACGCCTGGACGCTGCCGGGCAGCGGGGACGTGCCCTCGATCGCCTCGGCCATGGTCAGGTCACCCAGCTCGCTCCCGAAGGTGAGTGAGTTGAAAGTGAAGAGGGTGTCGTCCCAGGCTACGGTGAGATCGAAAGATCCGGCGGACGGCGAGGCCAGGTCGCCGAGACCCGAGATCACGACGTCGACGGACAGCGGATCTCCAGGCTGGAGCGCAACGCTGTCGGGCTGGAGCGACACGGTCACGCCAGCTGTTCCTGGAGGCTGATAGGGCGGGTCGGCGGACTCCGTGCTCGCCAGGGCGCTCGTGGAGAGCAGCAATGCGCCGAGAAACGGAATCGCGAGTGAGGAGCGTATTCTGACGAGGCCTGATGTGCGCAAGGGTCCCTCCGGCAACTGCCGATCAAGAACGGTCGATCGACCAAAGGCTTCGATCAACCGAAGGGTGCTGAGGTGTCGTACGCCTCTCTGGCGAACACACCTGCGTATTGGGCATTTTTTTGGGATCATGCCACATGGCGCGCAAGGAGACCATGTGTTGCCCACGAGATGCCTCACGAGCCGAAGAGAAGCTCCGGACCAGACCAGCGCGTGAGTCTCACTACAGTCCGCCCGGGTGCACTTCGCCTGCGCAGCTCCTTCGTCGGACTCAGGGCACGCTGGCAGGTGACCGACCTCACGATCGGTCCCTACCGCAGAGCTTCGGAGCGTCTAGTTGTTGGGGACTCCGGACTGGACCCAACGCAGCGTCAAGCAGTAGTTGCTGGAGGGTGTGGCTGCGCAGTCGTCGACCGTCCATCCTGGTCGCGCCCCGCCGCCGTGCGTCACTGAGGCCGTGGGCTTGAGCAGGATCAAGCTGTCGGTGGGGGTGGCCGTATCGGTTCTGGTGCCCGACGTGGTGGTGGTGCAACTGGCCTCGGTGACCACTTCAGCATAGACCTGAGCTGCGGTGCCCGACAGGTTTTGACTTGCGCCGAAGTCTGAACAGGTCACGGAACCCGTGTTGTGACAGGCGGTGCAAGCTGAGAACAGCGGATAGACGTCGTTCGCAAAGCTCACGCCGCTGCTGACCGTCACGGTGATGGTCTCGAAGTCGCTCAGCGCAGGACTGCCGTTGTCGGTCACCCGAACCGTGATCGAGTAGTCACCTGGCACAACGGCTCCGTTTGGTGTCCAGCTGAAGGCTCCGGCGCTCGATATCGACGCACCGCTCGGTGCACCGGCATCGAGCGAGAAGGTCAGCGTGTTGACCGGTGAATCGGTATCGGTGGCGGTTGCCGTGAACGACAGGTTGCTCAGCTGAGTTGCGTTCTGCGCGCCTATGGCACCCAGAACCGGGGCGGCGTTCACCTCGTTGACGGTGACCGTGATGGTCTCGAAGTCACTGAGCGGTGGACTGCCGTCATCAGTCACGCGAACCGTGATGTTGACGCTGTCGGGTCCCTGAGTTTCGCTCGGCGTCCAGCTGAAGGCGCCGCCAGACGTGATCGAGGCGCCTGAAGGTGAGCCGGCATCGAGGCTGAAGGTCAGGGTGTCTGGTGGCACGTCGGAGTCGGTTGCGGTGGCCGTGAACGTCAGCGCGCTGCCTTCGTTCACGGTTCGATTACCGATCGGGTTGAGCACCGGAGCGGCGTTCACGGACGTCACGTTGACTGTAAACGTCTCGATCGTGGTGTCGTCACCGCCGTTGGCAGTGCCGCCGTTGTCCATGACGGTCACCGTGATGAGCGCCGAACCTGATTGACCAGCCACTGGCGTGTACTGGAGTGTCCCCGTCCCGTTTGCAGACGTGTAGGTCACAGTGGGGTTCGGAATCAAGCCGGTGTTGTTGCTGGTCGCCATCACCGAGATCGTCTGGGTCTCGTTCGAAGGACCGGCGGAGATCCCGCTCATGTTCACGGTCTGCTGGCCCGAGTCTTCGGGAATCGCTGCCGGGTTCGGGATGGCGTTGATGGTCGGAGCGTCGTTGACCGCCGTCACGGAGACGTCGAACGTGGTCATCGCCGTGTTGTTGGCGGCGCCCCCGTCGTCGACGGTCAGGGTGATCGTCACCGGTCCGCCGTTACCGTCAGGCGCAGGAGTCACGGTGATGGTGCGCGCCGTTCCGGCACCGCCGAGCGAGAGGTTGCCGTCCTGAATCAGCGTCTGGTTGGAAGACGTTGCGCTGAGGACCAACGCGTTGGGGTCGCCGTCCGGGTCGTCGACGGTCACCGACAGGGCCGCGGTCGCGCCGTCTTCGAGAATCGTCTGATTGCCAGGGCCGGTGATCGTGGGTGGATCGTTCACCGAAGTGACGCTGACCGTGAAGGTATCGACCGTGGTGTCGGCGCCGCCGTTGGCGGTGCCCCCATCGTCCATCACCGTTACCGTGACGAGCGCCGTTCCCGACTGGCCTGCCACCGGTGTGTACTGCAGCGTACCGGTCGCGTTGGCTGACGTGTACGTGACCGTCGGGTTCGGGATCAGACCGGTGTTGTCGCTGGTTGCGACGACGGTGATCGTCTGGGTCTCGTTCGCGGCTCCCGAAGAGATCCCGGTCAGATTGATGGTCTGTTGAGAAGCGTCTTCCAGAATTGCCGCCGGGTCTGGGATCGCGTCGATCGTGGGTGCGTCGTTGACCGGCGTGACGGTGACGTCGAACGTGGCGGTTGCCGTGTTGTCAGCGGCGGCGCCGTCGTCGACGGTCAGAGTGATGGTCACTGGGCCGCCGCTGCCATCGCCGACAGGAGTGGCCGTGACGGTTCGGGCCGTGCCGGCTCCGCCGACGGTGAGGTTGCCGTCGGGAATCAGCGCCTGGTCGGACGAGGTCGCTGTGAGCACGAGGGTGTTCGGGTCGGCGCCGATGTCGGGATCACCCACGGTGACCGCAAGGGCTCCCGGGGTGCCGTCTTCGAGAATCGTCTGGTTGGCTGGGCCGGTGATCGTGGGTGGGTTGTTGCCAGTCACGCAGAGTGGGCGCGTGCAGTCGAGCACCGCCAGTCGCGCGTCCAGGATCGTGATCAGGCCGTCGTTGTTGAGATCACGAGGGTCGTTCGCTGCGGCGGACGTGTTGAGGCCGTCGAGAATGATGTTGATGTCGTCCACGTCGGTATCTGTGTCACCGTCCTGGTCCATGGCCAAGACGAGCGAGCCGAGGAGGAGCGACAGCAGCAAGAGCGCGGTAGAAACCGCGAGGGTCTTTCGGTTGAGCGCCAACATCAGCTGACCCTCCGCAGGACGATCACGCCGGTCACGCAAAGGCCGAGCATCATCAGCAACAGTGCGAAGTCGCCGGCGGTCGGAATGTCGAGAACCGTTCCTGCCGAGACCAGTGTGCCTTCTGCGGCGAACGCCAGGGCGACTCCGTTCTCGTCGGAGAGGAGACCGCCGACGTCGAACTGACCGTCTCCCAGGATCCCGGTGCCGTCGAAGGCGACGGTAGCCAGCGTGAAACTCGCCATTTGGGTGGTGTTGAGCGTGGCTGCGGGCAGGAGCGAGACTTCGAATGCCTGGACGCTGGTCGCCAGCGGCACCGAGTCACCGATCGCCTCGGCCATGGCCAGGTCGCCGAGCGCGCTACCGAAAGTCAGCGAATCGTAGGTGAAGAGAGTGTCGTCCCAGGTGACGTTGAGATCGAACGATCCGAGCGACGGTGAGGCGCCGTCACCAAGACCGGAGATGACGATGTCGATCTCGAGAGGGTCTCCAGGCTGAATGGTTGCCTGGCTCGGAACGAGCCTCACGGTGACTCCCGGTGTTCCAGGAGCGTCGTAGAGCAGGTTCGAGGGCCCCGCCTCGTTGGCGGTCAGGGCACTCGAGCAGAGAATTCCAGTCAGTAGGAGCAGGATCGCGGATGACGACCGCGGTCCTCGATAGCCCGATCTTCGCAAGGTCTCTCTCCAGGCAGCATTCGGTCAAGGTGAAGACGGCGCGCATCTGGCGAGCCGCTAAGTCTCTGATTGCAGTGGACTTCGTTGATCTTGTCACAGTTGGCGGCGCCAAAGACCGCAGCGGACCCCGTGGTCTGGAATGCCGCCGAAGCCGGCGCTAGTTCTACGCTCCCAAACCCCAACGGAGAATGAAGATGCGAGCGAAGTTGCGCCGCTGCTTGTCTGTTGGCAGGTTTCGTCTGGTGTGGTTCTGTTGCCTGTGGGCCGCTTCGAGCACTAGCGCCGAGCAGGCGGTTGAGGTGAACCTCGAGCTACCGTCGCCCGCGAGACTCGACCTCCAGGACAAGGAGACTCTGCTCGTTGCTCCCCTTGTGGTGACCAGCCAGGATGGCGAGGACCGTGTCGACGACGGGGACCCCGATGTCCAGCTCGCGCTGGCGCGTTGTCTGGAGCGCGTGACGCCTCGCGAGACCGATCTCGTGCTGGTCGAGTTTGGTGGTCCGGCCTACCCCGTCTACGAGCTCGAGCGTCTGATCCACAAACGAGACTTCTGGCTCACCGACGCACAACGGTCGCTGGCCGACTTGATTCTCGTCGGGGCCGTGGACCTCGACGTGCAGGACCGCAGTGGCTACCGAGTCGAGGAGTACACGTCGCCGGTCGAGAATCTGGGCTCGATCGAGCTGCGCCTCGCCGGGTTGTTCGCACCGCAGGGGATCGAGGTCGCCAGGCTGCTAATTCTGGAGTAGCCGGACAGGGTCGACTAGCGATGGAAGTAGAAGCCCGGAGCCGGTTGCGGATCTGGCCAGACGCGTGCTGCGTCGTTGCCGTCGAAGAGCACCCCTCCCACCATGACGAAGCGGATGTCGCGGGCGTTGCGAATGTCCGCGAGCGGGTCACTGCGTAGGACGACAAGATCGGCGAGCTTGCCCACCTCGATGGATCCGAGCTGGTCGCCGAGCCCGTGGTAGGTGGCAGAGTTGATGGTGGCGGTTTGCAGTGTGTCCATCGGGGTGAAGCCGCCTTGAACGAAGAGCTCCATCTCCCAGTGCATGTCGAGACCGAGCATCTGACCGTGACCGCCGGCGTTGATCAACACTCCCGCGTCGAACAGCTTCTTCATCTCGGATGCCATTTCCGGCGCGTAGAGGTCGTCATCCCAGAAGTGCTGCACGCGGCGAAAGGCGCGGAGGTTGTCTTCGCGCTGGAAACGCAGCAGCTTCTCATCTTCCCAGACCCGTGAGCTCTGATCGAAGAAGGCTTGTCCAGAGGGTCCGTTGTAGACGACGAGCAGGGTGGGTGTGACGCCGACGCTGGACGCCTTGAAGAGCTCGAGAACGTCCTGGTACAGCGGCGTGAGTCCCATCGAATGCTCCAGGCCGGTGACACCGTCAACGATCTGGGTGAAGTTCATGGGAGCGTTGCCGGCGGTTTCGCTGACGACGTTGATTCCGACCTCGCGCGCGGCCGCGATGAGCTGATGGCGGTCCGAACGAGTGAAGTTGACGTAGTCCTTGAGCGCGGTGACGCCCTGAGCCTTGCTGTAGCGGGCGTGTTCGAGGGCGTCCTGGTAGCTGTCGATCGGTCGATACGTCTTGGGCCTGAACTCGCGGAGTCCGTACATCGGGGCGCCAACCGTCAGGAGGCGCGGCCCGGTCATGCGACCCGACTGAATCATGTCCCGCACCCAGGGTTCCTTCTCTTCTGTGCCGTAGAGCTCGTACAGGGTGGTGACCCCGTAGGCGAGCGCTGCGGAGATGCCGGGCAGTCGCTGCTCGATGATGTGACTCTGGGAGAGCCCCGGATCCGGGTGGCCGTGTGCGTCGACCAAACCAGGGATGATCGTGTGACCGCCGAGGTCGTAGACCTTCGCGTCGGCTGGTACTGCGACGTCGGCTCCGACCGAGAGGATTTCGTCGCGCTCGATCAGAACCGTGGCCGAATCCAGCACCGTTCGCTCGGCATCCATCGTCAGCACGCGGGCATTGGTCAGTGCGACCCGACCCTCGGGGCGGGCGACCTCGTAGGTGATGGCGATATCTTGGGTTGAAGGCTCGCTCTCGTTGCCTTCGACGATGTCCGAGAGTGGCTTGGTGTAGAGCCGGCCGCCTCGGGGCCATGTCAAGCTCGCGCCGTCTGGCGACCACTCGACATACGCAGCGTCGTCAGCGTCGACGCGAAACGTCGTTCCCTGCTGGTCTTCGGCGCTGATCGTGACGGTCTTGCCGATCCAATCGAGTGGGCTCACGAAGGTACGGTGATACTCGCGAAAGGCGAGCCACCGCAGATCCGGAGCGAGCACGACACGCTCAGCGTGTGGGAAGTCGGCCAGTGTGGTGCGCTCGGTACCGTCGGGTCGTATTCGGCGGAGGCTCAGCTTCTCCTTCTGCGCTTCGGTCTGAAACTCCGTGTAGTAGATCCAGCCATCGTCGCCGAATCGCACGGTGAGAGGGAGACGGGCCTGGGTGTTCGGGGTTCCGTTCACCTGGGTCAGAAGACGCTCGTTCCCGTCGGGTCCGAGCACCATGAGGTCAAAGCGAGCTTGAGCCTCGAGCTTCAGACCGTGAACGAGGCGCCCCTGGCCGCGGAAGTAGGCGAGGGAGTTGCCGTCAGCGGAGAGGGCCAGGCCAAAGTACTGTGACGGTCGGCTGACCAGGCGTTCGGATGGTCCTCCGTCGAGCGCCCGCCGCGCGATGTGACCGAGCTCTTGATCGGTCCAGCTCGCGTAGTAGACGAGACGACGAGTCGGATCGATGATCGGGCTGGTCTCGTGCGCTGTCGAGCTCGTCAAGTTCTGACGCTCGCCTCCGGACTGGAGAAAGAGATCACCCAGGGATTCGTAGACGATACCGAGCTCCGTGCGATGCGCGAACCGATGTGCGAGCGTCTGCGTCTCTTGGCGGGGGAGCGGGGTGGTGAGTCGTAGCGTTTGATCGATCTTGCGGTCGACAGGTGCTTCGAAGGGGATGGCGCGGGCCTGCGTCCCGTCGGCAGCAATCGACCAGAGTCCGCCGCGGGCCGAGTAGTAGAGGCGTCCGTCGGGTCCCCAGCTGACGTTCGGACTGACACCGTAGTAGTAGGCGCCGTACTCCTGATGATCACGGTCGAGTCCGCGGACGACGACGCGCTCGGCCCGGGTCTCGATGTCGTGTACGACCAGCACCGTGTCCTGGTCGTCTCGATGTCCGTAGGCCAGGAGCTTGCCGTCGCGTGAGACCGTCGGATTGAAGGCTCCGCCTGGGCGTTCTCTGTAGACGGAGGTCTCGCCTGTTTCCAAGTCGTACGCCTTGATGCGGGCACCGCTCGAGTGGAGCTGCTGATCCAGGTGCTCGAAGAGGACGAGGTTGTGTTCGGGCAGTTCGGCAAACTGGTTGGCCGGCTGAAAGGTGCCGGTGGTGAGAAGCTCTTGCGCGTCACCGTGACGATTGAAGCGCAGTCCTTTCGAGTTGGCCTCCTGGCCGAGTTCCGAGGCGTAGATGCCATTTCCCGACTGCGACCACGTGGGCCTGACGACGGGTAGGCCGGGTCGCTCCGTGATCTTCTCGAGCTCGCGGCTCGCGAGCTCGATGACCCAGACTTCTTCGCTGCCAGAGCGGTCCGAGGTGAACGTCAGCTCGCTTCCGTCCGGGCTGTAGCGCGGGAACATGTTCCAGGATCTGCCGCTCGTCAGAGCGCGTGCCGTACCACCGGCGGTCGGCAGTTCGTAGATGTGCCCGAGCAGATCGAAGGCGAGCTTGGTGCCGTCCGGTGCGACATCGACGCTCATCCACGTTCCCTCGGTGGCGGTAAAGCTCAGCGACGTTGTCGACGGCGCACGTGAGGTCTCGATGTCCCATTTTGCGTCTGAGGGGTTTTCGGAAGTCTCCTGGGCGATGGCGGTCCAGGACACGGCCGCGAGAAAGCAGCTCGTCAAGAGCCTGCTCGGTGAAATCGACATGGTCTCAGCCTCTCTTCCAGCGCTAGCTTCTTGGGGATTGTGGATCAGCAAGGTCGTCTCCCGCACCGGTTGTCAAGGCGCCCGGACGAGCGACTACTCGTCATCGAAGTGCGTCTCGATCCAGTCGAACCAGCGTTCATAGACGTCACGCCAGTGAACGGGGTCGCCGGGAAAGTGACCGGGCACCGGATAGGCGACGAACTTGACCGGGACGTCGTGATCGCGCAGAACGCTGTAGAGCTTGAACGACTGAGTGACCGACACGCGGGGATCGAGGGTGGTCGAGAGGATCAGCATGGGCGTCTTGATCCGAGAGGCGTAGGTGATCGGCGACTGCTCGCGGTAGTGGGCGTCGTTGCCGTTCTTCCAAGGACTGCCGCCAAGGCCGTAGCCGCTCCAGACGCTGATGTCGGAGAGGGTGTACCAGTCGAACCAATCGGTGACCGCGGCGCCCGCGACGGCGGCTCGCCAGACGTCGTAGTGCGAGGTGAGCCAGACGGTCATGTAGCCGCCGTATGACCAGCCGGTGCTCGCCATGCGCGACGAGTCGACTATGCCCCGAGTCTTCAGGGCTTCGACTCCGGCCATCACG
>JANQPS010000683.1 GCA_028285365.1 Thermoanaerobaculia bacterium
GACCTGAACCAACTCCCCGGACGTGGCGTCACTGACGCTCCTCGTCGGACGAGAGGTCTTTCATCGTGGTCGGGACGAGGTCCAGCACAGCGAAGGGAATCCTGGGGTCGGCCGACTCGACGGCGACCCTCGGCGGAGCGACGTCTCTCGCAGCGTCTCTGATCAGCTCGAGAACATCTTCGGCATGTGCCGCGTCACTGGGTCCCTGAAGAGCTTCCGGGTCGTAGTTGCCGAGCAGGATCTCACCCATGACTTCGGTCTCGACCACCTCGCGGAGGAAGTAACGGGGACCAATGCTGAGCTGCCCTCGCTCACCCCGACGGACCGAGTGGCCGTTGTCGTCGTAGACGCGACCTTCGATCACCCGCAGGCGACCCTTGTGGTTGTCGACCAGCGGACAGGCAGCGCGAGCCTGGTCGTCGACGAACAGAATGTCTTCGTCGCCGATGTCGAAACGAGGAGTGAGGTTGCTTCCCAAGTAGGAGTGGTCTTCGTCGTCGTAGCCACCGAGGAAACGAAGAGTCAGCTCACGGCCCGAGTAGGACCCGTGAAGCACCTCGTCGACCCGATAGGTGATGAACATGTGAGGCATGCCGAGTGGTTCCATCTCCGTGGCATCCGCTCGCGCATAGGCAATGTCGATGACCTGGCCGTGAAACACCAGATCGGCTTCGCCGAGGAAGCCGCTCAGCCCCCAATCAGACAGGTCACCATCGACGGTCACCTGACTCCATGCGGTTGCCGCGAGGGCCAGCGTCAAAACAGCTGCAGCGGTCGCGGACCTCCTGACTCGATTCTCGTGTCGCATATCTCTCTCCAAAGCTCGCGTTTGTGATGAAACCCCGCGTGGGGGCTGGTTGCATCACTCAACGAACGCCCACCATCGATCCCCTCAGAGAATCTGGCCCGGGGTTTGGAGAGCTTGGAGAGCGGAACGGAGTCCGGTTGTCACCGGATGCGACCCGAAGACTCGATCAGTCGCTCCGGATCACGCTGATCGGACTGAGGCCGGCTGCTCTCAGCGCGGGCAGGTAGCTCGCCAGACCTGCTACTGCGAGCAGCACAGCGGCCACCACCAGGAACGTCGTCGGATCATAGGGAGCCAGCTCGAACAGCATGGAGCTCAGCGCTCGAGTGAGGACGAGCGACGCCAGCAGCCCGATGACGAGCCCCCGAGCCGCAAGCGCCACGCCCTGGCCGACGACCTGCCTCAGAATGGTGCCGTCGTTGGCACCCAGAGCCTTGCGAACGGCGATCTCCGAGAGTCTGTGACTCACCGTGTGGACCATGACCGCCGCAAGTCCGACCGCAGCTGCGAGAAGGCCCAGGATCGACAAGACGGACAGCACGAACGTCCGCAGGCGTGGTACGACGAGAGCTCGCTCGACGGCTTCGTCCATCGTGCGCACCGAGGTCACCGCGATCGTGGGATCGACTCGCCACACGGCGCGACGTGCAGCGTCCGCGAGCAGCTCCGGCTGGCTCTCGGTACTGATCACCACTCCTATCCAGCGACGCATCCAGTCGGGTGTCGCGCCCTGGCTGGCCAAGGTGTAGAGAGCCGGCTTCGGAGCCTCGGCCACGGTGTTCTCACGGATGTCGCCAACGACGCCGACGATCCGCCAAGAGGTGTCGTGAAGCGTCACCTGACGCCCCAAGGCCTCCGTCAACGGCGACGCGCTGTCACGAAACAAGGACTTCGCCAGCGCCTCTGAAGCCAAGGCCACAGGCTCCGAGTCCGCGTGATCGGCTTCGCTGAAGGTCCGCCCGCTGACCAGCGGGACGCCGATCGTCTCGACAAACCGGGACGAGACGGCACGCGCCTCGGCGAGCAGTCTCTCCTCGGGTGGCGGCAACGGCAGGTCGTCGCGCGTGACCGACCAGCCCTGCTGCATCCCCACCAGCGGCAGCGCGTTGGTCATCCCCACTTCACTGACATCGGGCAGCGCTCGGAGCTCTTCTTCGAGCCGAGTCCGGAACGCCAGCAGGCTCTCACCCGGTGGGTGCTCCTCCGTTCCAGCCTGAATGTTGAACGACAGCAGACGCTCGGCCTGCAGGCCAGGGTCCACCGAAGCGAGATTCTCCAGACTCCGTAGAAGCAGTCCAGCGCCGACGAGCAGGGTGACGGCAACCGCAACTTCCGCGATGACCAGGACGCCCCGCAACCGAACGCCGCCGCGGTCACCGGTCAAACGGCTCGACGTCCGCAGCGCAACACTCAACCCCGTCCGCCCCCAGCGCATCGCCGGAACGATGCCGAAGGCCAGGCCGGTCAGAACCGAAAGAGCGGCGACAAAACCAAGCGAGTCGGCGTCGAGTCCGACCTCGTCGGCTCGCGGGAGGCGCGACCCGGCGAACTGCAGCGTGACCGCGAGGAAGAGCTTCGCCAGGCCAACGCCGACGACACCAGCCAACACGCTCAAGACCACGCTTTCGGTCAAGAGCTGCCACCCGCCCCTCGCCCTGGTACCACCGAGAGCCAGACGAACCGCCACCTCGCGACTTCGTGCCGAAGCTCTCGCC
>JANQPS010000685.1 GCA_028285365.1 Thermoanaerobaculia bacterium
GGCGAGAGCGTCGACAGGCGTACCGACATCTGGGCGTTTGGCTGCTGTCTGTATGAGGCCATGACAAGCCACCGCGTCTTCCAGGCCGCCACCTCCGCCGAAACCCTGGCCAAGGTGCTCGAGACGTCCCCGGAGTTTGACGAACTGTCGGGCAGAACCGCGCCGCAACTCGGGCGCATCCTGAAGCGGTGCCTACACCGGGAGCCACGTCGGCGCTACCACTCGATCGTCGACGCCTCGCTCGACCTCGAAGAGGCCCTCGCGGCCAACGCTTCTGGATCGCAAAGCGCCAACAGTACGCGCCTGGGCAAGGTCCTCCTCGCCACTGCGCTCGTAGGACTCGTGGGCTTTGCGGTTGGATGGCTCGTCCACGCCGCCGCGGCCCCCGACAACCCCCTATCCGAACCCGTCCGAAAGCTGAGACTCGAGCTGGACGAAGACGTTCGCATCGGCAGCGCACCGTTCCAGGCGCTCACGATCTCTCCTGACGGAACCCGGATCGCCTATGTGGCCGGTAGCCGGCTGCGCCTTCGGCACCTCGATCAGCTATCAGCCAGAGTCTTGCCGGGAACCGAAGGCGCACGAAACCCCTTCTTTTCTCCGGACAACGAGTGGATCGGCTTCAGCCAAGGTTTCCAGGCGAAGAAGATCTCGACGACAGGCGGTACGCCCATCGCGATCTCTGAGCAAATCCTCTCGGAGATTCGGTCCACGACGTGGGGCGACGATGGAACCGCGATCTTCAGCCAGATCGACTACGGAATCGTCAGCGTCGACCTCGACACGGGGCACTCCGATCTAGTCCTGAGTGTTCCGCTGCTCGGTGACTCCGGCGGAGTCGTGGGCTCTCTTCAAATGCTTCCCAGCAAAAAGGCCATTCTGTTCGCGAAACGACCTAGCAACACCAACTGGGACGATGCCCAGGTGCTCATCTACGAGATGGACTCCGGTCGTCTCCGCACGTTCCTCGAGCGGGGCAGAGCGGCGACCTATCTTGAGACCGGTCACGTCGTCTACGTGGTAGGCCAAACTCTCTTTGGAGTCGCGTTTGATCCGGAGACCTACGAACGCGGAGCACCGGTCCCACTGATCGACGGACTCGCGATCGAGCCGGCTTCGGGCTCTGTTCAGTATTCCGTCTCGGACGCGGGCACGCTCGTCTACGGCGAAACGCGAGCTACAGAGCTGGGCCGCAAGATGGTCTGGGTCGATCGGTCCTCCGGCCAAGTGACCCCGCTGCCAGTGCCAACGCGAGGCTTCCAATATCCCCGACTCTCTCCTGACGACACAGCAATTGCCGTCACCATCCGTGAATCGTCGGTGGACATCTACGTCCATGACCTCGACACGGGCAATCCGAGCAATCTGAGCCCGTTGAGCACGGGCGCCGCCGAGGCTGAGTCGCCTCTCTGGCTCGACGACCAGATCTTGATGTGGGCAACGGACCGCGACCGGAGGGCGACCGTGAGACAACCGGCCGATGGCAGTGGGCAGCAAGAGCTCATCGACCTGGGCGCAATCCCCCATCATCATCTGGGTGCCTGGTCGCAAGAACGCCAGTTGCTCGCCTACACCAGCGACAAGTTCCAGATCTGGCAAGCCGACCTCTCGGAGCTCCCCAGCTCGCCGCAGCTTCTCGTACCGCCAGGGGACCTCTCGTTGGCGCCCACCTTCTCTCCCGATGGACGCCGCTTCGCCTACGCGACGTTCAGGCAAGGACACAGCGAGATCGTGGTCGATTGGCTGGACGGCGAGGGTGGCCGAACGTTCATCTCGGGAGAAGCGGGAGGAACCGAGCCGTTCTGGTCTCGCGACGGCACTGAGATCTTTTTTCGAGGGCCCGAGCACATGATGTCCGTAGAGCTCGACGGGGAAGATGGCTTTCTGCGCCCTGTCCCTCTGTTCCCGGACCAGTACAGCCGCATCCCGTGGAGCGAGAGAAACTACGACGTGTCGAAAGACGGCACCCGCTTCTTGATGGTCAAGGACGGTGAAGGAGCCGAAGTCGCCAGTCTCGTCATGATCGAGAACTGGTTCGAAGAACTCCAACGACTCGTGCCGACTCTCTAGCCTCGAAACATGCCGCTCACCTCAGGCACCCATCTCTCTCACTACGAGATCACCACCCTGCTCGGCAAAGGCGGCATGGGAGAGGTGTACCGAGCCCGCGACACCAAACTCGACCGCGACGTCGCGATCAAGGTCCTTCCCGCCGACTTTTCCGAGCACGCAGATCGAATGGCTCGTTTCGAGCGCGAAGCCAAGTCGCTCGCCGCCCTCAACCACCCCAACATCGCCACCCTCTTCGGCTTCGAAGAAGACAACGACACCCACTTTCTCGTCATGGAGCTCGTCTCTGGCGAAGACCTCGCCGACCGCATCCGGCGCGGACCGATCCCTGCCCAGGAAGCGATCCCGCTATTCGTCCAGATCGCGGAAGGCCTCGAAGCCGCGCACGAGAAGGGCATCATCCACCGCGACCTCAAACCCGCCAACATCAAGGTCGGATCGGATGGACGAGTCAAGATCCTCGACTTCGGACTCGCCAAGGCCATGGAACCGGAGAGCACGGGAGCTGACACCGCCGATCTGGGTCGGTCGCCCACCATGACCGCCGCCGCCACCATGCGTGGCGAGATCCTGGGCACCGCCGCCTACATGTCACCTGAGCAGGCGCGCGGCGAGAGCGTCGACAAGAAGTCAGATCTCTGGGCCTTTGGAGTCATGCTCTGCGAGGCACTCCGTGGTGAGCCACCCTTCGGCGGCGCGACGGTCTCGGACACGTTGGCCGCCGTGCTCAGAGACGATCCAAACCTGGAAGAGCTGGAGAGCTCGACCCCGCGACGCGTGCGCCGACTCCTCGAGCGCTGCCTCGAAAAGACTCCACGTCAACGCCTGGGAGACGCCGAGACTGCAAGGCTCGAACTGATCGAAGTCAGCATGCCCAGTCTCGAATCGGCCAGAAACCCTCGAACGTCCACACGTGACAAGTCGCGAGTGGCCTGGACCGTGGCGGCCGGCGCACTGGTCACCATCGCTCTCATCGTGGGCCTCACGCTGGGTAGCCGCACGCGCGAGTCTTCCGCAGTCGACTCGGAACCGAGTCGGTTTCGGCTGGCCGAGCTCGAACTCGATCGATTCTTCCCCTACTTCGCCATGTCTCCAGACGGCAGAAAACTCGCCTATCGGTCTCGATCCGGTCGCCTCATGGTTCGCGACCTCGGCAGGCTCGAGCCCGTCGAGATCAGTCCAACGCGTTCTCTCGCACCGTTCTTCTCTCCAGACAGCAAATGGGTTGGATACTTCACGACTGACGCACTGTGGAAGGTCCCGTCTGAGGGAGGAGTCCCGATTCGCCTTGCAGAGGTACCAACCGGCATCGTCGGAACGTGGAGCATCGACGACACGATCGTCTTCGGCGTCAGCGGACCAACAGGGCTCTGGAGGGTCTCAGCCGACGGGGGCGAGCCCGTCGAAGCGATCGCGAGAGACTCGAGCCAGGAGGCCGATCTCGACTGGCCGCAGTTCTTGCCCGACGGCAAACATGTCGTCTTCGGTGTCGCGCCGCTTGGGCAAGGTGGCGGAGGATGGAGCTCCGATCGCGCCGAGATCGCCATCGCGAACCTCGACACCGGGGTCCGAGCCACTCTCGTCAAGGGAGGCGTCGGTCCGTCGATCACAGCTTCCGGACACCTTCTGTTCGTTCGGGAAGGCCAGCTCTATGCCGGCGCGCTCGATGTCGAGAATCTGAAGCTCCGAGGAGCCCCTATCCCGGTTCTCCAAAGTGTGGCCGCCGAAACCGCGTCCGGGAAGGGCCAGTTTTCGGTCTCCCAAAACGGCAAGCTGGTCTACCTGCCAGGCTCGCGCGAGAGAACTCGGCCCGTGTGGGTCGACAGGAGCGGAGAGGTCCAGGACCTTGGCTTGGACTACGGCCTGTACCAGCGGATTCGGACTCAGCCGGGAGGCCAACTGATCGCGGCCGAGAGATCCACCGGTGACGGCTTTCTGGAGCTCATCGTCCACGACCCGATCGCTCTAAAGACGGACCCGCTGGCACGGCGTAACGGCGGCGACTTCGGAGCCTTATGGAGCAGCGACGGTGAAAAGCTCGTCTTTCTTCGACCAACAGACGACAACCCGGCACTGAATTCAGTCGTACTGGTCGAGCTGATGCTGGACCTGTCGGAGAACTCGGTACCGATCCCCGCCGAATCGACAGCAGGTATCCACGCCGCCGACACGTTGGGATCCGCGCTCGTGGCTGCCATTCGCCGTGGTGGAAGTTCATGGGATCTGGCGCTCCTGAGCGCGGAGGGAGTCGACCTCTTGCTGGAAACGCCAGGTGACGAGATCGAGCCTGCAGTCAGCGGCGACGGACGTTGGCTGGCGTACTCATATGACGGAGAGATCTACGTCCGCAGCTTGGTTTCCGATAGCGGTCGCCACCGCGTGTCGATCGACGGAGGCCAGAACCCGCGATTCTCCAAAAGCACCAACGAGCTCTTCTATCGGTCTCAGGACCACATGATGTTGGTCACCTACTCGCCCACCGAATCCTGGGAGGCAAGCGAGCCTGTTCCGCTCTTCGAAGACAACTATCGCTACGTCTGGGGCGGAGAGTTCGACGTATCGAGTGATGGTCAGCGACTGCTCATGGCGGAACACCAGGAACCCCTCCAGCGAACTCTCGTTCTCGTCGAGAACTGGTTCGAAGAACTCAAACGACTCGTGCCGACGCTCTAGCCTCGATCATGCCGCTCACCTCAGGCACCCGTCTCTCTCATTACGAGATCACCACCCTGCTCGGCAAGGGGGGCATGGGAGAGGTGTATCGCGCTGGTGACACCAAACTCGAGCGCGACGTCGCGATCAAGGTCCTCCCCGCCGACTTCGCAGAGCACGCAGACCGCCTCGCCCGGTTCGAGCGCGAAGCGAAGTCACTCGCCGCCCTCAATCACCCCAACATCGCCACCCTCTTCGGTTTTGAAGAGGACGACGGCACTCACTTCCTCGTCATGGAGCTCGTCGAAGGAGAAGATCTCGCCGACCGCATCCGGCGTGGTCCCATCCCGGTCGACGAGGCGATCCCGCTCTTCGTCCAGATCGCAGAAGGCCTCGAAGCCGCGCACGAGAAGGGCATCATCCACCGCGACCTCAAACCCGCCAACATCAAGGTCGGATCAGACGGACGGGTCAAGATCCTCGACTTCGGACTCGCCAAGGCCATGGAGCCGGAGAGCGCCGGAGCTGGTAGCGCGGATCTGAGCCATTCGCCCACCATGACCGCCGCCGCCACCATGCAGGGAATGGTGCTGGGCACTGCCGCCTACGCCAGTCCGGAGCAGATTCGCGCCCAGCAGGTCGATCGCCGAGCAGACATCTGGGCGTTTGGCGTCTGTCTGTTCGAGGCGCTCAGCGGCAAGCCTCCAATTCGGGGCGACGACGTCGCCGTGACTCTCGCCAGGACACTGGAGAGTGAGCCGAGCTGGAGCGACCTCCCGCCGAATGTGCCGGTATTCCTCCGGCGACTCCTCGAACGGTGTCTGCGGAAGGACCCGCTGCAGCGGCAACGTGACATCGGCGATGCCAGGCTGACGTTGACCGAAGAGGCTGATCAGGAACGTGGCGAGCCAGCCAGGCATGACTCCCCGCGACCCATGGGGGTGGCGATCGTGCTCGCCGCGCTCGCAGCAGCCCTCGCGACCTACTTCGTGACGCGTCAGTTCACTGTCGAGACGACAGCAGACCCGGAGGTCGTCAGAGCCACGATCGACCTGCCACCAGACTTGTGGCCTCTGCACGGCTCGCAGTTCGGCGTCACTCCCAGCTTTTCGCCAGACGGGCGATTGCTCGCCCTGGGCGCTGCCGACGATCTCTACGTCCGCGAGCTCTCAGGACGTGAGTGGCGTTCACTCGTGATGATGGAGCGCCCCCAAGACCCGTTCTTCACACTCGACGGCAAGGCGGTCACGTTCTACTCGGCTGGAGCCCTTCATCGCGTCTCGGCGAGCGGAGGAGGAGCAACCACGATTGCCGAGGGCGCGCGACTCTCAAAAGGAGCCAGTTGGCTGAGCGACGACACCATCGTCACAGTGACCAACCTCACCGCGGGCCTCGTCGGGATCAACGTCGACGACTCAAGTAGCACGGCCATGACCACGGTCCGGCGAGAGGTCGGCGAGGTGGAACATGCACAACCTTACGTCAGCCCGAGTGGACGAACCGTCGTCTTTACCGTGGCAACCGTCGACGGACCTCGCGTTGCGGCGACTCGCGTGGGTAGCGGCGAGCATCACGTGCTGCTGGAGGGGTCTTCGCCTAGCTTCACAGAAGCTGGACATCTCATCTACGGCCTGCGCGGCGGGCTACTGTCGATCGTGTTCGACGAGGATGAGATGCGAACCTCGGGGACACCAACACCGGTTCAAGACGACGTCCTCAGCATCGGTTGGGGCACGTACGACACGTTCTTCTACAGCCTCAGTCAGACTGGCAGTCTTGCGTATCTGACGGGTGGCGTCGTGCCAGAGTTCGGGCGAGGCCGACCGGTTTGGGTCGATCGCAAAGGAAACATCATCAACCCGGTCGCGCTCGACGACGACAAAGGCTACGTCTATCCGCGACTGTCGCCAGACGGAACCCAGCTATCCATGTCTCTTCAGGATGTCGACGGCCGAAACCTCTGGTTCTATGACGCCAATGGAGCACCTGCCACGAGTCCCTGGCAGGACCAGGGGCCTCAGCGAATACCGCTCGAAGGCCTCCAATATGTTTCTTCGTGGAGCCCTGCTGGCCGGCTCGTTGTCTGGTCCAACTTTCCCGATCCGGGGCTGTACGAGATCAACGTCGGTGCAGTCGAAGAACCCGAGGTTGTCACCCTCGAGCAGAGCTGGATGTTTCCGGGCACCTGGTCGAGTGACGGTTCTTTTCTCTTGTACACGAAAGTGACCGCTGAGATGAAGGGTGACATCTGGATCGTCGGTAAGGGCAGTGAGGCGCGGGAATTCGTGAGCTCGAGAAACGACGAGAGGGCTCCTGCTTTTTCCCCTGACGGCAACTTCGTGGTGTTCGTTTCGGACGAATCGGGTGGCCAACGCGAGCTCTTCAGCTGTGACTTTCCCAACTGTTCACGCCAGAAGATCCTGACCAACGGAGGCGGAGCCGAGCCCATATGGTCTCAAAGTGGTCGTGAGATCTACTACCGACGGGGTGGCGAGCTGCGAATGCTCACGGTCGATACATCCGGCGACCAGATTGCGGTTCAAGGATCCGAAGCGCTCTTCGAAGGACCGTTTCGAACGAGCCCAGTGGGTCCACCAAACTACGCTGTGAGCGCCGACGGCGAGCGTTTCCTCATGATCGAGCGCGATCTCGATTACCAAACCCAGATGGAACTCGTGATCAACTTCCAGGCCGAGGTCGAACGGCTAGTGCCGGTCCACTAGGTTGGGATCTGAGACGTAGCCCGGCCCCCGAGCGAGAGCATGAGTCTTCAGATCGGCACCCGGCTCGCCCACTACGAGATCACCACCCTCCTCGGCAAGGGTGGCATGGGTGAGGTCTACCGCGCTCGCGACACCAAGCTCGATCGCGACGTCGCGATCAAGGTGCTCCCCGCCGACTTCGCCGAGCACGCCGATCGCCTGGCCCGCTTCGAGCGCGAAGCCAAGTCGCTCGCCGCCCTCAACCACCCCAACATCGCCACCCTCTTCGG
>JANQPS010000732.1 GCA_028285365.1 Thermoanaerobaculia bacterium
CAAGCCCGGACTCGACGGGCACGATCGTGGTGCAAAGGTCGTCGCGCGAGCGTTGCGTGATGCCGGCTTCGAGGTGATCTATACCGGACTGAGGCAGACTCCCCAACAGATCGTAGGTGCGGCGATCCAGGAGGATGTCGAAGCGGTCGGGCTGTCGATTCTCTCAGGCGCACACAACCGCCTGCTTCCCGAGGTCGTGGACCTGCTTCGCCAGGAGGATGCTGACGATATCCTCGTGTTTGCCGGTGGCATCATCCCGGATCGCGACATCCCGGGCCTCAAGGAGGCGGGGGTCGACGAGGTCTTTGCCCCTGGCAGCGCCACTCGCGAGATCGTCGAGTATCTCGAGCAACGCTTGAGCACGTCGTCCAGCTGAGCCTCAGTCGCTTCGGCAAGGGCCCTTCAGTGCGCCGGTATACCTCCGACTGTGGGCTTCTCTTGCGTCGATCAGGTTGGCTGGTAGGAGCCGGTTTTGCTCCGTGACGGTCGTTTGGCAGAAGCTTCAGAGTAGACTGACACCGTCAGAGTATCGTGTCGTGCGCATGACTCTCGCATGACTCTGTCTCAGATCTCGCTTTTGGGACTCTGTTCAGAGCCTGCTGAGGCACAGCGCGCGGTATCTGTGTGCATCTGTGTGCGGTATCAGCAAGGGGTATCGGTAAGAGGTATCTCTGCCGGGGCCCCGATGGCAACGCCAGCGACGGTTCGGGCTGTTGGACGCAGAGTCCAGACTGGCTCATCTGACGACGAGAAATCAACAAGAGGTCGAGGACAAGACTCATGTCACGCAGAATCCTGTTGGCCGACGACGGCCCCGCGATCCGCCAGGTCGTTCACCTGACGTTTCTGGATCGTGACTACGAGATCGATTCGGTCACCAACGGCGACGAAGCCCTTGGACTCCTGCATCAGCAGCAGTTCGATCTGGTGCTCGCCGACGTGCACATGCCGGGAGCGTCCGGTTACGAGGTCTGTCGACAGGCCAAGGTGCAGAACGGCGAGCTTCCCGTGCTCCTGCTGGTCGGAAATCTCGAGAGCTACAGCGAAGATGCCGCTCGCTCCTGTGGTGCCGACGGCATGCTCCGCAAACCGTTCGATTCCAAAGAGCTGTTGTCTCGTGTCGACGGCCTGCTCGAACAGTTCCCGGCTCCTGAAGCGGCTGAAGTCGAGGAAGAACCTGCTGCGGAGCAAGCCGCCGAGCCAGAGGCTCAGTCCAATGGGGCTCTCGCCGATGACGACATCGAGAGGATTGCCCGCCGGGTCGTGGAGATTCTGGGAGAAAAGGCCGTTCGTGACGTGGCCTGGGAAGTGGTTCCCGATGTCGCCGAGCTCGTGGTGCGCGATCGTTTGCGGGAACTCGAATCGGAAGCCGAGAACCTCTAAGCGCCGACGCGTCGAAGCTTCGCTGGGCGGCTGACTTGGCTAGGGGTGTCGATACCGTTGCCGAGGATTCGCCCACCCTGTCTATGGCAGCTGTCGTCGAGTCCCGGCCTCATCTGTCAGCAGCAGCGCGTCTCGGGAAGCTCGGCTCCCAGGGATTCGCACGACGATCAACCAAAACGAATACACCAGGAACACGGCCCGTCAGTGGCTGCGTCGCAGACTTGCCCCGGCATCATCCGAAGCGCCGTCAGGGGCGACCGCAGCCCACGACGAGCCTGCCATAGACATCAGGAGACTCGCTTCCATCATGACCGGAGAAACCCACCAGCCGGAGGCTGAGTCCGCGTCGTCCCAGGCCTCATCAGACGCCCAGACCATGGACAAGCGCTTCGATCCGGCCTCTTACGAAGCGGCGTGGCAGCGGCGCTGGTCGGACGCGAACCTCTTTTGTTGTCCGACTACAGACGCTTCGGGCGAGCCGTTCTGCGTGCTCATCCCGCCGCCCAACGTCACGGGCAAGCTGCACATGGGGCACGCGTTGCAGAGTGCCCTCCAGGATCTGATGGTCCGATGGCGACGCATGCAGGGGTACAACGCCCTCTGGCTTCCAGGAACCGATCACGCCGGCATCGCCACCCAACTCATGGTCGAGCGTCAGCTCGAGAGCGAAGGCTCGAGCCGAATCGAGCTCGGGCGCGAGAAGTTCGAAGAGCGGATGTGGGAGTGGAAGCAGACCTATCACTCGAACATCCGCGATCAGCTCGAGCGGCTCGGATCCAGCTGCGACTGGTCGCGTGAGCGGTTCACCCTCGACGAGGGACTCAATCTCGCGGTACGAACGGCGTTCGTTCGCATGTATCGGGAAGGCCTGATCTATCGCGGGGAGTACATGGTCAACTGGTCACCGATCCTCGGCACTGCGATCTCGGATCTCGAGGTCGAGATGAAGAGCGTTCAGGGCAAGCTATACCACATCGCCTATCCGCTGGAAGGCGAAGACGGCTCACTGGTGGTGGCGACGACTCGGCCGGAGACGATGCTGGGTGACATGGCGGTAGCCGCTCATCCAGAAGACGAGCGCTATCGACACCTCATCGGTCAGAACGCGATTCTGCCGCTCATCGGACGCAAGCTCCCGATCATCGCCGATGAACACGTCGATCCCGAGTTTGGTACCGGGCTCGTCAAGATCACCCCGTTTCACGATCTCAACGACTATGAGATGGCATCGCGGCACGGAATCGGCGGATTGCGTGTCATCGACTTCGACGGGCGCATGACCAGCGAGGCCGGACCCGAGTTCGAGGGTCTGGATCGGTTCGAGGCTCGCGCGAAGGTTCTCGATCGTCTGCGAGAGGCCGAGCTCCTGAAAGACGTGGTGGACCATGTCCACAACGTGGGTCACAGCCAGCGCAGTGGTGAACCGGTCGAGCCGATGGTGTCTGACCAGTGGTTCTGCAACATGGATCAGGTCGCGGAGCGGGCATTGCGGGCCGTGGAGACCGACGAGCTCGAGCTGCACCCGCCCACATGGAACAAGACCTGGCGACATTGGCTCGAGAACATTCGACCGTGGGTCATCTCTCGCCAGCTCTGGTGGGGGCACCGGGTGCCGGCCTGGTACGACCCGGACGGCAACTGCCACGTCGCGATGACGCGCGAGGAGGCTGCGGAGCTGGCCGGCACGGATGAGCTGCGACAGGACGACGACGTTCTCGACACGTGGTTCTCGTCCGGCTTGTGGCCGCTCTCGACGCTGGGCTGGCCCGATGAGGATGCCCCCGACTTGAAGACGTTCTATCCGACGTCGGTTCTCATCACTGGCTTCGATATCTTGTTCTTCTGGGTGGCGCGCATGGTCATGATGGGGCTCCAGTTCTCCGATCAGGTGCCGTTTCGTGCGGTTCACCTGACGGGACTGGTTCGCGACGCAAAAGGCGAGAAGATGTCCAAGACCAAGGGCAACACTCTCGATCCTCTGGAACTGGTCGAGGAGTATGGAGCGGATGCGGTGCGTTTCACGCTGTGTGCGCTCGACACCCCCGGACGCGACATTCCGCTCGATCCCCAGCGAATGGCCGGTTATCGGGCTTTTGGCAACAAGATCTGGAACGCGACTCGCTTCGCGCTGACGCGTCTGCAGGAGGAGTCGGCGGGAGGCGCCGACCGAGGGGAGAACCGTGGCGGGGACCTGGAGGTCTCCCACTCGAGCCAGCTCGGCGACCCGGAGCGGTGGATTCTCTCGCGACTCACCGACACGATCGAAACGGTGAATCGCAAGTTCGAGGACTACCGGTTCGACGAAGCCTGCGGAGCCCTGCACGGCTTCTTCTGGCACGAGCTCTGCGACTGGTACATCGAGCTGTGCAAACCAGCTCTCTCCGGAGATGCGCCGCGGCCAGACGTCGAGAAGACTCTGGTCTACGTCCTCGATCAGAGCCTCAGGCTGCTGCACCCGGTCATGCCTCACCTGACCGAAGAGGTCTGGCAGCGACTCCCGGAGGAGGCGCGGGACACGGAGTTCCTCGCCGTCGCAAGCTACCCGACCGCTCGAACCGACTGGCGCGACGAGCGACTCGAGGCCGAGTTCGAAGGTATTCAGCAGCTCGTGACGTGGCTGCGCGCCCAACGCAAGGAGCGCGGACTGGGCGCCAAGGTTCCCATGAGGCTGTTCCTGGAAGGCGGCGACGACACACATCGGGTGGTGCTCGACAACGCCCCTCTGATCAGCCACCTGGCCAGACTCGAGTCGATCGAGGTCGGCCCTGGGCCCGAGCGTGCAACCCGCGATCTCATTGCCGGCATCGAGGTGGCGGCTGAGATCGATGCCCCGGACGAAGGCCCCGAGCTCAAGGAGCGCCTCCGCAAGGAACTGGCCGGGGTGGAGAAGGAGCTCGGCAATGCCAGGGGCCGTTTGGGCAACGAACAGTTTCTCTCCAAAGCCCCGGAACACGTCGTCGAAGGCGTGCGTGCACGATTGGCGGAGCTCGAAGAGCGTCAGGCGGTCCTGCTGAAGGAACTCGGTGACGATTGATGAGGCGCCCTGAGGCAGGCTCGCACCGAAGGGGACAGGTCCAAGCGAATGGGCGTTGGTATGGGTGACGGCCGGGAGGCTCAGAGCTTCGACGACTACGTCGACGACCTGAGCCGCTTCATGCCAGGGGACTCCAGCTGGGTCGCTTTACGGCGCGTCGACTCGACGAATCGTTATGCGCAAGAGCTTGCCAGTCGCCTGCAGGCCGACTTCGATGCGGTAGATCCGTATCTCGTGCTGGGCTTCGAGCAGACCGCGGGACGGGGGCGGGAAGGCCGGAGCTGGCAGAGCCTTGCGGGGCGAGGCGCATATCAGACCGCAGTGTGGCCGCTCGAGTCGAACCGTGACACCGCGGTACTTCAAACGCTGCCTCTCCTTGTCGGAGTCGCCGCTTTTCGGGCCGTGCGAGAGCAGGTCGAGACTGCCACGCTACCGGAGCGGACCGGACTCAAGTGGCCCAACGATCTGTGGTGGGGTGGCCGCAAGTTGGGTGGGATCTTGATCGAAGTCACGGCCGTCGAGCGCTCGCAGCGCGCGGCCGCGATGATCGGAGTGGGTATCAATCACTCGCTGAACGGTGACCAACTGATCGACAACGCCATCTCGCTCCGGCAGATCGACGGCTGGGGCGGCGCTCCGTTGGCTTCGCTCTCGGCTTGCTTCTGGCGCTGCCTGGTCGAAGCACTCGGCGATCTCGGCAACATCACCCGGGCGGTGGAGCAGTACCGCCAAGTCGTGCTCCATCGCGACGGCGAGACGCTCGAGTGGAAACTCGGCGGGACTCAGCGCCAAGGCGTCTATCGAGGCATCGATGACCAAGGCAGACTGCTCCTCGAGAGCGATGACGGCCTCGAGCGGATCGCCGCCGGCGACGTCATTCCTGCCTGAGCGTGACCCGGTACGGGCCACGATGATGATGCGCCCCGCCAAAGTGCCGCGGGTACGATGAGGATATGGACGAACCGGCGCCATCCGATGCTGCAGCGCGTGAGCGCCACCTCTATTTCCAGCAGATCGAGGAGGTCTTCATCGGGCTTCGTGGAGCACCGATGCTGCTTTCGCCGGTCGACTGGCAGGTCGCTCGTGGCTGGTACGAGGAGGGGATTCCGGCGGCGCTGGTGATCTCGGTTCTCCAAGACCTGTTCGCGCGGCGGGCGGAGCGTGGTCAGTCGCGGCGAGTGTCGAGCCTGAGGTACTGCTCGCGAGCCGTAGAAGACGCGTGGCGCCAGGCGCGCGAGCTGAGTGGTGGACTGAGTGAGGCGGCGCAGCGCCGGACTCCCGAGCCACGCGACTGGCGGGAGACGTTGACCGGCCTCGTGGAGCGTCTGCCAGGCGACCTCCCTGACGATCTTCCTCAAGCGTCACAGCTGCGGCAATCGATCCTCGAGCTTGGGCAAGAGGATCTGGCGGAGACAGTCGAGAAACGTCTGGCTGAGCTCGAACGGGCGTTGCTCGACGCACTGTTCAGCCGGATGACGAGGACCGACCGAGATCGTCTCGAGGAGCAGGTCGAGATCGTCGTCAGCCCGCTGGTCGGCAAGGTGCCCCAGGACGAGCTCGATCAGACGAGACAGCGGCGTCTTCGCCAGCTGGTGCGGGAACAGGCCCATTTGCCCGTGCTGTCCCTGTTCGCCTCCGAGGCCTAGCCAGCTCTAGCTCCATCTCGGCTCGAGTGCGAAAGAGCCTTCTCGAGTGCCCGCGGTGACTGAGGGAGGTGTGAGTGAAGGGTGTGCGTGGGCGATGAGATGAAGGGTGAGAGGGTGATCTTGCGTCTTTGCTTTTATGGCGCACGGGACGTCTGCAGTCGATTTAGCAAAGCCCTCGAGGTGCTCGAGCGCGGCGCTGGGAACCGTCTTCTCTGCGGGAGCGGTGGCGCTGGGACTCGCATGCTCCTCTGTATGGTTCGCTGCCTACG
>JANQPS010000766.1 GCA_028285365.1 Thermoanaerobaculia bacterium
AGAGGGCTTCTGTTCTCCGATTGAACTCGGCTCTTGGGATGAGCTTCGAGGATTGAGTCGCAACCTCTCGGCGTCCTGATCGACGCGCACCGCGTACTCTGCTTGCGGTCAAGGAGCGCGACGGGGCATCGTGGGCCTGCCGGGGGCGCCTGCCTAACAGATTTTCTGACTGGTCGCGCCCACCGAATCGATTCGCGCTTCGCGCTCCAGACGTGCCCGGAGCGCCAGCCCGAAAATGAATCCGTTAGGAGGCCACGATCCACCCGGTAGACACGGAGATGCCCGACAGGGGTTACCCTGCCGGGCTTAGCGTCCGGGCCGAGGCGCGCTTCTTGGATCTTTACTTCAGCAGGCTGACAACCGTGTGATCGTCGGGAATAGCGAGGTAGGCCATCACCTGCCCGCAGCTCCGCGAAATCTCTACGGCTCCTTCGACGAAGGCGAAGGTGTAGGCACCAGTGTGCGATGCGATGAACTGCTCGAGGCCAAGCCCGTCGAGGTCCATCAACAGGTCAAACGCGTCATCAGCCGCCCGTTGAGCGTTCGAGGCCTGCATTGTGCCGCCACAATCTCGGAAGTAGGTGCAGTTGTGCGGCTGGAAGCAGTCCGAGGTGTTCAACGGTGTCATGTAGAGCGCGACACCCGGCGATGTGGTGTTCCATTCTGGGTCTACCGAACAGATCCCGCACATGAAGTCGCAGATGAAGACCGGGGCTTCGCTGACGTCAAGAACTACTGGCGAGTCAGGCGACGGGGTTTCAAACGTGAGCGGGGCGACGGCCGATACTCCGGCGGCCGACACAGTGACGAGAAAGCCAAGAATCGGTAGAGGTCTCATCTCGTACCTCGTTAGTTGAGTTCGTGGAGTTCGGCCCGGACGATGCCGACCTCGAGAAAGCCGGTCGGTAGCTGGACAACCTCGTGGAAGGTCAGGCTCGCACCTGACACATGCCCTTGGAGAGCCCGATCGTAGCGACCTCTTGCTATCACCTTCATTTCCGCCAGATCGAGAACCTCCACTACAGTGTCGTAGTGGTCGTTCCTGTTGGGTCCGTAGAGTTCGCTAGCCTCACGGACTGACTCGGGCCACTCCGGATCTGGAACCCAACTGACGACCCAAAGGCGGCCCTCAGAGTCCCAAGCGAGCTCACGAATCTTGGGGTTGGGCGGTGGCGCGGGCAGGCGAATCCGTGCGCCGGTGTCGTCGTGGGGCTCAAACCACTTCGCTTCCCGGGAGATCGAGCGGACCAGAGCACCCGAATAGTCGTAAAGGTCCAATCGGTATTCGTTCTGGGGTGCCGCGACCAAGAGCGAGTCGTTGGCCGCGATGACTCGCTGCAGGACATGACGACCAGGACGGAGATCTAAGGGGCTCCCGTCTCCGCCAAACGAGATCCTGATCTCCCCGTCGAGTCCTACCAGGTGCAGCAGGTGACCCTCGGGAGCCGATCCCGGCGTCATCGCGTTCACGAAAAGGACGCTGTCCCTTGCCAAAGCGGAGCGGAACGGTCGGACCCGGAAAGGAGTGGAATCGACGAACCTCAACTCGTCATCTAGAGAGTTCAATCGACCGTTCCCCGAGTCGATGAGCGTTACCGATCCATCCGCGTGCTGCAGTACGCGGTGGATCCCTGTGTACTCACCCGGGCCTTGTCCGCTGGAGCCAAGGGTCCGCAAGTACGAGCCGTCTCCCCGGCGGTGAAGCTTGAGCCTGCCGGGGACGGAAGGCTCAAATACTCCGAACAGGGAATCCCCGAGTGCTGCGACACCTACGGCTATCGAGGAGACGATCCCGTCATCGTCCTGGGCTCCCAGAGCGGTCAGTCGGCTGAATCGAACCTCGCAGTCGTCACAGGCTGGTGAGTCCGCGACGGCCTGGCTGACCGCAGGAGAGGCAACCAACAAGGCGATCAGGCCAGCCATCGACGAACCGCGACGCACTGTCTTCACACTCCTCTCTCTGTCTGTGTGCCTCCTTATATGCTGCGAAGCCCGTAGGCTGCGCAAGAATATTGTTTGGGATTGGCCTCCTAACAGATTTTCTCGCTGGTCGCGCCGGCCGGTGCGGTTCGCTACGCTCTAGAAACGCAGCTGGAGCGCCAGCGCGAAAATGGATCCGTTAGAGGGTCGCCAAGATAGACTAGAGCCTGTGGCAACCAAGCGGATCGGCAGCCGCGTCAGATGTTGCAAGGCGGCACCCCACTCAGGTTGATGGGAGCATCAGCGGTTGTATCGGACGCGACTACTCGGCGCGCTTGTCTCTGCGTTTCTTCTACCGATCCCCCTCAGCGCCCAGGATGTGCGTTGGCGAGTTG
>JANQPS010001095.1 GCA_028285365.1 Thermoanaerobaculia bacterium
CCTCTCGTTTGGTGAGGCTCGGCTCAAACTGATCGCCGGCGACCTGGGGCTCTACGAAGACTCGGAATGGGTGAGCTCCGCCGTCATCGCTCCGGCCGAGCGCTACGTCGTCGACGTGCGTTTCGACGAGCCGGGAGTTGTTCCTCTGCAGCATCGAGCCCGCGCCGTAGAGCACACCCTGGGCCGCTTCTTCGATGTCCACGAGGACCTCGGGGGCGTGACGGTGACTGCAGATCCCTCGTTTCGCGAGACCAGCGACTTCGATGAGCCGTTCGAGAACGAGGCCGTCCGCCGTGAGATTGCGAGCGTCCTGGAGAAAGCCTCGGATGCCGACAGTGACGTCTGGACTCGCGATCCCGACCTGGATCTCCTCTTGACGCTCGAGCTGTCTGGTCTCCCGGACGAAGTGATGAGCCGCATTCAGCTCGATCGGGTCTACTTCCATCCGATCGAGTGGGCTTCGACCATGCCCATGATGAACTGGCTGACCACACCACGCGAGGCGCGCTGGATCCTGCGCGACCGTGCGAGCGGCCTCGAGAACGGTGCCATCGACTGGAGGTTCGCGGTTGGAGACCTGGTCAAGGTCAGGCTGCGCAACGACCGCGATGCCATTCATGCCATGCAGCATCCGTTTCACATTCACGGGCAGCGTTTTCTCGTGCTGTCTCGGAATGGTGCGAGGATGGACAATCTCGTTTGGAAAGACACTGTGCTGGTGCCCGTCGGTTCCGAGGTGGACATCCTGCTCGAGCTGTCCAACCCGGGGCAGTGGATGGCCCACTGTCACATCTCCGAACATCTCGAGGCGGGGATGCAGATGATCATGACGGTCGACGACCCGGCTCAATGACCCGGGCAACAAACCGGGCAACAAACCGGACGATGAACCCGGCGATGGACCGGTGCCAAAACGTGCAACCAAAGAGCGTGACGAAGCCGTGGAACTCCAATGTCATGCATCTGCCGATTCAGGAGGAAGCAACATGCTGATGATTCCGAAAAGTGCGACGACAACTCCCCGGTCACGAGCTGTTCTCGGAGTCGCGTTGCTGCTGGTGCTCGTTGTGGGCTCGCTTCAAGCGCAGAGCTACGACGATTTGTCTGGCCAGGCGCGCGAGTTCGTGAGCATCAGCAGCCCGGAGGTGGTGATCACCGGCGTACGCCTCGTCGACGGCACCGGTGCACCGGCGCGTGAGAATCAGCGCATCCACATCAAGAACGGGCGCTTCGTAGCGATCGGGAGCGACATCGAGGTCCCGGACAGTGCCGAGCGCCTGGACTACGACGGGCACACCGTGCTCCCCGGTCTCGTCGGTGCACACAACCACACCTTCTACACGACGCCGCGCCGCAATTCGCAGATGAGCACGAGTGGGCCGCGCCTGTATCTGGCCTGTGGGCTGACCACGATCCGAACCACGGGCAGCTCCGCGCCCTACAACGAGCTCAACCTCAAGCGTGACATCGAGGACGGGCTCACGGTCGGTCCTCGCATGCATCTGACCGGGCCCTATCTGACCGGTCCTCAGAATCGAGCTTCGACGATGGCGGAGCTCGAGGACGCCGAGGATGCGCGTCGCATCGTCGCCTACTGGGCCGAAGAAGGCGTGACCTGGTTCAAGGCTTACACCAACATCTCACGCGAGGCGCTGGGAGCAGGAATCGAGGAGGCCCACAAGCGCGGCCTCAAGTTCACAGGGCATCTGTGTTCTGTCGGTTATCGCGAGGCCGTCGATCTGGGTATCGACAGCCTGGAGCACGGTTTGTTCGCCGACTCCGAGTTCTACTCTGGCAAGCAGCCGGACGAGTGTCCGCCTCAGTACTTCAACAGCCTTGCCGAGCTCGACATCGAGAGCGACGAAGTCCGAGGCACGATCGAGCACATGGTCGAGAACGATGTGGCCATGACCTCGACCCTCGCGGTGTACGAGCTCTACGTGCCCAACCGCCCACCTCTCGAACAGCGGGTGCTCGAAGCTCTGGCACCGGCCGCGAAAGAGGAGTATCTGACCCAGCGGGCGCTCGTCCCCGGATCAGAAGACGGGTCGGCCATGCTCGAGATCTTCCCCCGGGCGCAGGCTTTCGAGCTGGCCTTTCACCGTGCCGGCGGACTTCTCGTTGCGGGAGTCGATCCAACCGGTAGCGGCGGAGCCCTGCCGGGCTTCGGCGACCAGCGTAACTACGAGCTGCTTCTCGAGGCCGGTTTCACTCCTCTCGAGGTCATCCGGATCATGTCGCTCAACGGCGCCAAGCTCCTGGGAGTCGACGAAGATCTCGGGTCGGTCGAAGTGGGGAAAGTGGCCGACCTCGTCATCATCGACGGTGATCCGCTGACGGCTCACGCCGAGATCCGCAACGTCGTCACCGTGTTCAAGGACGGTGTCGGCTACGACTCCGCGGCCCTGATCAAATCGGTGCGCGGGATGGTCGGGATTCGATAGCTGGCAACGGCAACGCTGGCGCAACCCTTCGGGTCGCTTTGGCGAACTACGGCATGGCTTCCAGCGCTCTCGTGCTTCGCAACGGGGAGCGACTAGCGCCGAAGCCTTGACCAGCCGATGTCATCCTGACGGGAGGCCGGGAAGGATCTTGGATCGCAGCGTCAAGGGTCGTCCGGCCGGACGGAAGGACCTCGACCGAGGTGTTGGAACCGCCGAGCGCACCGCCGTCGTTGCGACCTCGTTACGCCCGGCCGCTGGTGCTATGTCTTGCTCCATGTCTTGCTCCGTGTCTTGCTCGATGTCGCGCTCGTCTCTGACCGCCCCCATGACTTTGTGAGGCCCGCCGGGCTTTGCATCGACCCGATAGCCTTGCCCCATCGGCCGGCCTCTTTTCGCCGGGCGATATGATGGTTCTCCCTCCCAGACACAAAGAAAGGGACGTTCCATGGTGGCTTCAACGGTGGCTGCCCAGCTGATCAGGATCGCCGGGCCCGGACGATCGGCCTCGATCAGTTTCGGACTGCTCTGTGTCGTTAGCCTCCTTCTAGAGCCCGCGACGCACGGAGCGACCGCCGACGGGGCATCCAAGTG
>JANQPS010000777.1 GCA_028285365.1 Thermoanaerobaculia bacterium
CTCTGCCCGATCGCAAAGTCCGCGAGTCGTCCTGCCGGTGCCAGCGCTACGGTGCGAGCCGAGCCGGCGCGGCCGCTGAAGCCACCTGGCTCCCCGGCAGCCACCGCAGCGCGTTCACTCGTCAGGTGCTGCTCGGCCGCCTCGGCTTCGGCTGTAACCGCTTCGATTCGATGCTGTCTGAACGAAGTGCCGTTCGACCACGCGTAGGCAATGCAGACGACGAGGAGCCCCACGGCGATCCACCACGACGCCTCGCGGCGCAGCAGGGTCCACTCGTGACGGACGATGAGCCTGCGGCTCATGACGCCACTCCGGCACCGGCTACTCGTCGGCAGAAGTTCCAGGAAACCAGCGTCGATCCGATCACCCACAAGATCAGCACCGTCAGAGCGTTGGAACCGGTCTCGAGCACGGTGTCGATACCTGGGGGCTCGTACTCGAAAGGCGGAGCCGCTGCCCAGACCTCGCGATCTGCCATATACGAGAAGCTCTGGCCGACGCCGTTGTCTCGCATGTCGTCGTTGAGGTACTTGACGAACTCGCGGCGGTGGGTCTCCGCGGCGTTGGCGAAGTGACGATGACCCTCGAGACCCGTGCCAGCCAGGTCCATGGAGATCGAGCGCACTGCCAGAAGAGGCGACGCCAGGGAGGCGAATCTGTGGATGCGCTCCTGCGCCATGTAGGTGGTCCACAATTCACCGAAGAAGTGGTCGTAGATCTTGTTCGAGTACTCCTCGCTGCCCTGTAGGGAGATGGCGGCAAAGTCGACCGGGAGCTCTTCGACGGTATCGACGCCGTACTCGTCCAGGACCTGCTGCTGGAGGCGCGCACTGCGCTCGGCCGAGTTGCCGTCGTCACCCAGGCCATTGCTCGTCGCTTCTGCAATCCCGGCGTAGAACTCGGCCGGTGTGGGCGTCGGGTGAAGGCGCTCAGCGAGATCGGTGGCCATACGCGGAACCAGCAGCGTGGTCGTGACCCAGAAGCACAGGAGCACGGTGATCGCGGTGCGCGCCGTCTTGGCCCAGGCGGAGACGGCCAGGGAGATCGCCAGGAAGGCGAGCCCATAGGCCAGGTAGACACCGGCGAGCAGAGCGCCGCGGAGGACTTGATCGCCACCTCCGCCTTGCGCGAAGCCCACCGTGTAGAGCACGGCCGCGCAGACGGCTGCAGGCACGAGCACCAGCGAGAGTGCAGCGGTCAGTCCGAGCGCCTTGCCGCCGGCGAGTGCCGAAGGACGCGCACCAGCGGCGAGCAGCTGCCGGAGCGTGCCGTTCTCGCGCTCTCCTGCGAAGGCACCAAATGCGAGCAGGATCACGAAGAGTGGTATCAGCAGCTGGAGCACGAAGCCTGCGCTGAGGTCACCGAAGCGCTGGAGAGCGGTACGGTCTTCTGCCGGACGCAGGCCAAAAGGGTTTTGCCAGTGGGCTTCGAGCCATACGGTGCCGCCGAGATACGGATCGAGTCCGCGGTCGACGTAGGCCAACGGTGGCGTGGGCTTGAAGGCAAAACGGCCGAAGTGAGCCGCAGAGTGAGGATTGCGCTCTCCCTGCCCAACCCAGGTCTCGCCTTCGGCGGCCTCGGCGGCTGCGACAGCGTTCCGCGTCTCGCGGACACTGGCCATGCCGGTCAGGAGCGCCGCTAGCAGCAGCACGACCAGCACTCCGGCCATCCAGCGAAACCGACCGTCGCGTAGTGTCTCGGTCAGCTCCTTCTTGGCCACTGTGGTGATCATGAGGCCGCAACCTCGAGGTCAGACGTGCTGCTCGGGGAGGCGTCGCCGTGCATATGTCGGAGGTAGAGTGATTCGAGGTCCTGGTGCGCGATCGTGTCGGTGCTGAGGGTGTCGACCAACCGTCCCGAGCGCATGATCCCAACCCGGTGGCCTACCTCTTTGGCGCGGAAGAGATCGTGGGTCGCCATGAGTACGGCCACCCCGCGGCCGGCCAGATCGCCGAGGAGCACCGAGAACTCGTTCGAGGCTTTCGGATCGAGCCCGGAGGTGGGCTCGTCGAGAAGGAGAGCCTTGGCGTCTTTGGCGATGGCGATCGCGATGCCGACCTTCTGGCGCATGCCTTTCGAGTAGGTGCCGACGCGGCGCTCGGCTGCCGATCGATCCAGACCTACCTTGTCGAGGACTTCCAGGAGATCGGAGTCGCTGCGCTCGCCGTGGCCGGCCAGAGCCGTGAAGTACGCCAGGTTCTCGAGGCCGCTGAGGTTGCGGTAGAGGTTTACCTGCTCCGGGATGTAGGCCACCTTGCGCTTTGCCTCGAGCGGGTTGTCACCCACCACGAGCCCGTCGATCGAGGCGGTTCCCGCGGTCGGCTCGAGGAAACCGAGAAAGAGATTGATGGTCGTCGTCTTGCCGGCGCCGTTGGCGCCCAGCAGACAGAAGATCTCGCCGGCCTCGACCGTGAGGTCGAGCTCGTCGAGCGCCAGGGTCTGGTCGAACCGTTTCGTCAGTGTTCGTGCTTCCAGCATGGGATTCTCCGAGTCCTTTTCATGGGCGAGGGGCAGATGTAAACCGAGAGAAGCTCCGGTCCCAGGCAACCCATGGGGCTGTTCGGGACCGGAGGTGCGGGGGTGACTAGAAGTCGAAGGAGGCGATCAGCCGCGCCTGGAACGGGACCCCGGGAACCACGTGGGTCACCGCGGTCCGACTCCCGCCGAAGATGAAGTCGTACTCCTCGTCGAGCAGGTTGGTCAGGGTCAGGTCGACGCGATCGAGCCAGCCTGCGGTCGGCTGGTAGCTCAAGACCGTGTTGAGCAGGTCGTAGCCGCCGCCAAAAAACTGGTTGTCCTGAGTGATCGCGTAGTCGTCGTAGATCTCCCACCACACACGTGCCGAGAAACGGTCGCCGAGGCGCTGCTCGAGGGCCGCGTAGAACATGGTCTCAGCCACACCGTTGGGCTGGTTGCCCGAGAGATCGAGCGGGCCGAAGAAGGTATTGACGATGAGCTCGTCCCACTCGGGATCGACGTAACTTCCGCGCAGCTCCACGGTCGTGGAGTCCGTAGCGCGCAGTCGCGCCGTGGCCTCGATCCCGCGACTCGAGAACAGCTGGCCAGTGGTCACGATCGTCGAGGGAGCGGTGAAGTCGGTCGCTGCTGCAGGATTGCTCAGGAAGACGATCCGGTCCTTCTGCTCGATATCGAACGCCGCGGTGGTGACATTGACCTTGCCGTTGTTGAAGATGCCCTTCCAACCGACCTCGTAGCTGCGAAGGGTCGTCGGCTTCGTGTCGCGGATGTAGAAGCTGGGATCCCACTGCCACACCGGACCGAAGTTGGAGTTGAAGCCTTCTCCGAAGTTGAAATAGAGAGTCTGGTTGGTCGAGGGAGTGAACGACAGCGAAACCTTGGGACTGACATTGTCCTCGTCCTGATTGACTTCAGGCTGCTCGGTCAGCTCCGGGCCCGTGATCAAGAACGTGTTGCGCTCGAAGCGGTCGTAGCGAGCACCAACAGTGAGTCGCCAACGCTCCCCGAGATCGAACTCTCCCTGGGCGAAGAACGCGGAGAAGGTGTTTTCGGTGTCGCCGGTGAGGTTGTGCTGGCCTTGGACCCAGCAGGGGTGGTCCGAGTTGAGAACGTTGCCGGTCGCCAGATCGATTTCGATCAGGTAGAAGGCAAAACCGCACTCGAAGGTGAAGCCGAACTGGCCGGTCCAGCGGTCCGTTTCGTCCAGCGTTGCACGCTCGTAGCTCCCTCCTCCGAGGAGTCGAACTCGATCGGACGACCACGAGACCTGGGCGTCGAGAAACGCCACGCTGACCTCGGTGTCGGCGTCGAAGCCGTTGACCGCCATGACGTTTCGCTCTGGTGCGAAGCCGAAGATGTCCAAGAAGTCGAGAGTGTCTTCGGTGGAGCGATCGCGGTAGTGCGCGGTCACCTCGGTTTGTAGCGACGTCGACGGTAAGTGCTGAAGGCGAAGCGACAGCATGGTGCTGCCGGTCTCCGCGCCGATGTCGCGCGAGCCGTTGAAGCCGCGACGGCCTCCGTTGACCTCGAGCTTGGTGCCGTCAGCGAGGGTGGGGATGACACTGCCGTGCTCGGTATCGCGGTCGTAGCGGTTGAGCATGACGTTGAGCGACGTCGACTCTCCGAGCTCGAAGATGCCGCGGCCGAAGACGGTGAAACGGTCCTGGCCCAGGTGCTCGCGCCAACCGTCGGTGGTGAGAGCGTCGAGGCTCAGGAACAGGCTGTGCTCACCGACCGCACGTCCGAAGTTGAACTGACCGCGGCCGTAGGCGTCCGAACCGGCGGACAGGCGGAGGCTGGTGCGTTCGCCGGCGTCGAGCAGACGGTAGTTGACGGCGCCGGTGAGCCCCCCGCGACCGTAGAGCACCGAGACCGGACCGCGAACGAGCTCCATGTCGCCGACGGCGGCGTAGGGGATCTCGGTCATGAGCACCTCTTCGTCCGGGCCGACGAACGGGATGCCGTCGAGAAGTGCCAGGAAGGTGTCGTTGCCGTGGTTGCCGGTAACGCCGCGGATGTTGATGAAGAGGAACGAGTCGTTGTCACCCTCGTTGCGGCGAAAGTAGATTCCAGGTTGGCCGCGAAACTCGTCGGCGGCAACTTGAAAACCCTGGCGGTCGAGCTCTTCCATGTTGAGAGGCGTGACGTGGGCGGGGACTTCGAGGAGGCGTTCTTCGCCTCGTCCGGCGGTGACGACGACCGCGTCTGAGAAGGTGTCCTCGATCTGCCCTTCGTCGCTGTCTTGCGACTCGGTCGAACTCGCCGTACCTTGAGCAGCGGAGAGGGTGGCGATGCCGAGTAAGAGCGCTAGTGTGGTTGCCCAGATCTTTCGATCGATTCCGTGACTCGAGCCGAGTCGGGGAAACTGTGGTGAGGATCGTCTTTCGTGACGTCTGAAGAACACGGGAGTAGCTCCTGGGCCGTCGGCGATCGAGGCCGGCGGCAGATGAATGCGGCGGCTGCACGTTGTCGTCCGCCACGTTGTCGTGCGGCACGTGTCTTCCGGCGAGTGCCTTCCGGCGGAAAGGCTTCCGCCGAAACAGTTCGTCAAGCCGCTGCCGATTGGTTATGCGAAAGCGGTATCGGACCTTTGGGCCCCCTTTGATTCGGGCTTGCCCAACGGTCCGCAAACGTTGGCTGAGAAGTCCGCACACTCTCCGGTGTGCGACGTGTTGGTGCTGTAGTAGGACCGCGACGACCGCCTTGAGCGGCCTAGGCCCGAACGGCTACCGGTAGCGCAAGCGCAACAGCCTCAGGAGCACTCCTGACAACAGCGCGCCGCCTTGATGTTCCTCAGGTGAGCAACGGTCAGAGCGATCGCCGCACCCACCGCGGTTGCGGTGCCCAGTGCCTCGCCTCCGCCCTCTTCCATGAAGCGAGCGAGCAGGAGTCCACTGGAGCCGAGGACGAAGAGCAGTGCGACACCCAACGATCGGTGTCGGCGCCAGCCCATCACGAGGGCGATCGCTGCGAAGGCGATTGCGACGAACGTAAAAGCCCACTCCGCCTCATGACCTGTCAAGAAGCTGAGGCCCATCGCACCCAGCGCGCTGGGAAGGAGTGCACACACGACGCAGTGAGCTGCACAAGCGCCGCTGGCGAACACGCCGAACTGGTCTACCGCTGGACTCGAGACGCGACTCTGGACGATCTCGCTCACGACTCATCCTCGCGGAAGCTGAAGAGGTGGCGAGAAGGCTCGATTACGGTGGTCGCACGGAGCGAGCCGCCGCCTGTTTGGATGGAGGTCTGAAGTGTCACGAGCCAATACCTCGCGCGCACTCTCGGGGAGGCGCCTTGGGCGTAGTACTCCTCACCGTTACCTACGGCGAGCTACCACTGAGTCAACGATCCGGTCAGCGATTGGGCAGAGTTGTGCGGGGTGGGTGACACGCACTTGGCTCTGCCAGTTCGGCGGAAGGTCAGCCTCGTGGAGCGGGAGGTCCCCTGATGGGGTCCGAGTCATCACTCTGTCGTGCTGAAGGAGCAATTGGGTTCCCCGACAGATCGTCTGATTCTGGCGCCGGGGCCTCGAGCGTCGGGGGCTGCTCGACGAGGGTGACCGACAGCTGGTGGAGGCAGAGGTCACAGGGTTCCGTGGACGGCTCGTGGTCGTGGTGGACATGAGCCAGAGCCCCGAAAGAAGCCAGCAGAAGGGCTACGAAGGCACTCAGCGAGAGTGCGGCACGGAGAGCACGCCTCCTCGGCGCTCGTCGGAACATGGGGTAGAACTAGCATGGGGCTGATAGTCAGTCAAGCCAACCGACGAGGGATTGGGACAAGTGGAGAAAGGCAGACCGTCGGGTCTTTCCCCTCAGACAAGAGGACTCTGCTCGCCTGGCTCCGCACGATAGGTTTCGCTGTCTCGAGACTGAGACACGACAATCGTTCAGAGCTCGGTGAGCCCGTGGTCAACCAGCTCACGTCGATCCTGGATGTAGTCTGCTATCGGTCGGCAGCTGCTACGCCGACTCGCCCAAACCATCTCGCCGCGAACGGCGTTGTCGTCGCTCTCATGCTCCTTCGCTCTCGTCACCGCCCCTCTTCGACGCTCGTGTGATGCTGACGACGCAGGAGCGCGGGGGAGTGCCGAGCTTGCTCGAAGGGAAGTTGGATCCCTTCGGTACCGTACGGTTCTGTTTGATGACCTCGCCGCCGTGACCGCGAATCTCCACGACGACGCTCTCATCCGGGCGGGACGAGACACGGGTGCCGCCCTGCTCTCCGGGATGCTGGACTGACAGCAGGAGAGTGGCTCCGTCGTCGGTGAACGTTGGGCCGGTCAGCTCGCTGTCCACGGGTCCGATGGCAAACGGCTTCGGCATACCCGACTCGGGACCGCTCGTCGGGATTCTGAACAAGGAGTTGTTGCCGAAAACGCCGCGGTAGGCAGGTGTCCCTGCGGCGGTAGCTTCGTCGTCCTGGCGGACCGGAAAGTTGAGCGCGCTCGTGCTGATATCGGTCACCATCCAGAGGTTGGCTTCGGGGTCGAACGCCAAGTTGTCCGCACAGGCAAAACCACCGCCGTTCTCGAAAGCGTCTCCCGAGGTCAGGAAGCGTCCCCAGTTGAACTGCGTTCCGGCGATCTCGTCGACGAGTCGATAGAGCGCGCCGTACTGTCTGGAGTTCTCTCGCCGAGAGTCAGGGAACACGTCGGAGTCCGGTGAACCGTCGCTGCCTCCGGTGGCGTCGGTGAAGGCGATGAAGACGCTCGAGTCCAGCGGATGCACTTCGAGATCTTCGGGGCGAGCCGTAGGGGTGGCCCCGATTGCGTTGGCCATGGCAAAAGCATCGAGCAGCAGGACGGCCTGGGTCTTCTGGCGGTCGCTGCGCAGCTCGGGGGCCACGAGGTGCTCGAGAGTGCACTTCTCGAACGGGAGGCCCGCCCAGTCTTCGATCGAGCGACACCACTCCAGCGACGTCATCATCTTCGTACGGCTGTTGGCCGCGAGCTCGTCGGTACCAACTCGGACAGTACCGCCACTCTCTCGATCGGGCAGGTTGAGGAATCCTCCCACGCAGCGTTCGGGAGTTGGTCGCACCAACGGGGTTTCCGGCTGCAGAGGTAGCCAGGTGCCGCCCCAGTCGTCGCCGAACTTCGCCGCGTAGAGCGTCCCTCGCGTCATCAGCTCCGAGTTGCCCGGATCGTCGGCCCGCTCCACGACGTCGTCGCTGACGAACTTCCAGACGTGGCCGCCGCGGCGATCGTCACCCATGTAAGCGGCGAGAGGTTGGCCCGCTTCGACACGAAGAGTGATGTTCTCGTGGCGGAAGCGTCCAAGGGCCGTGTGCTTACGTAGGGCTCCGGTAGCCGGGTCGATCTCGGCGATCCAGCCGTACTTCCTGCCGTCGAGCGGGTCCTCGAACGCGATCAGCCCGCTGCCGTCGATCATCGAAGGCCGAGGGTTCGCGAACGACCGCTTTCCGCCCGTGGTTGCGGCAACGAGGGTCAGTCTTCGGCGTGCGGCCAGTGACTCGCCCGACGGTCCGACCGGCTCGGTGACCTGGTTCTGGATGTTCTCCTCGCAGGTCAGGAAGGTTCCCCACGGAGTGGTTCCGCCCGAGCAGTTGCACATGGTTCCGATCGCATCCCTGCCGAGGATCGCGGTCGCCGGCCCGGTGAGGACTGGCGCGTGCTCCGCCTCAATGTTCTGCCGGTGAGCTGTACTGATGCGCCGATGTCGTGTCGAGTCCGAGACCACCTCGAAGTGGCCGTCGTCCAGGCGTCTGACGTGCAGCACCGAGACTCCCATCTCGGACAACAGAGTCTCGGCGAGGGCGCGCGCCTGTGCGACGACGGCGTCTGGAGCCTGACTGTCATCGAGATCGAGCGAATGGTCCGTCGATCGCCAGTCGTCGATCGCCAGGATTCCCCGCGACTGGTTCTCGTCTTCGAGAAGACGAACGTTCGGTGCGGCACTGCCGTACACGTCGGGGTAGGCGTCGAGCCACGGTCTTGGAGAGACGTACTCGTGGTTGACGAACAGCCAGTGGTCGCGTCCGCCCTCGTCCATCGGCAGCAGGCCGGTGTAGTCAGCGTTGTTGCCGACGAGGACTTCATGCCCATCGGTGCCGAGCCGATCTCCCCAGGCAGTGACCACTCGCCATTCGATGCCCGGGGGCAGGACAAGCTCGTCGAGTACGGCAAAGCTCTCGAGGTTCTGGTCGCCGGGGCCGCCCCCACCCGGAAGCGGAACCGGGTAGGCGGGCGGGAGGAAGTCCAGTCCGAGGACGTCCAGTGACGGCGACCGCTCTGGTGTGCGGGGACCACGTGGCGGCCGCGCGCACGACGTCGGTAGCCACCCCATTGCGAGGCTCGATACTCCGACTCCTACGTAGCGCAGGAAGGTGCGCCGTTGTGCAAGTCGAGGACCTTCTGTGTGACTCTCGGACTCGCTGTCTGGCCTGACGATGCCGGATCTAGTCGTCATGATGCGTGTTCTCCGTACAGGCGAAGTTCGGGAGATGCATTCTCCAACACAAAAGTGAAGGATGTGATCAGCGGTCTGAGGCTGCTTCGGCCCAGGCGCATCTGACGAGTCGCTCGCCGGCTCTCCTGGCGCCAGCGATGTTTCTCGACGTCGGGCCGAGCTCGAGTTCTGCGAGCGCCCCGGACACGTGGATGCGCGGGTGCCATCGAAGTGCCCGGTCGACGACTGGGAAGCCACAGCGCGCGACCGGAAGGTTGGCGGTCTCGATGAGCTCGTCAACGAGGGCTCCGCCCGGTCGCTCTTGTGACATGCCGGTAGCGAGCAGCAAGCGATCCAGCTCCAGGGAGTTACCGTCCGACAACACCAGCGTCGCCTTGTCGCGGGTGGCGTGGACGGTCTCCACGCTCGCCTCATGCCATGCGATCGCTCCCTGGTCGATGGCTGTACGCAGGTGAGCGCGAACAGTCGGTGGTACCGAGCCGCGGTAGCGCGCGTCGCGGATCATCGTGCGGCGGGCCTCCAGGCACGATTCGCGACGAAAGCCGTTCATGAGCTTGGGCCCGAGCCAGCCGGGCGCGCTGTCGAACTGATGGGTCCGTACGGAGTGACGGCTGACGAGGTGGACCGAGTGGCCCTCCCCTTGAAGCCGGAGCGCAGCCTGAACAGCCGAGATGCCGCCGCCGACGATCGCCACCTTCGACGGTGACGTCAGGCTCGTCGGGTCAAAGCCCGGCTCGAAGATGTGGTCGACGAGCGGGTGGTCGTGCGGTGCCCAGCTCGGCCAGTGCAGGTCTTCCGAGCCCAGAGCCAGCACGATTCGTCTTGCGAAGAGCTCCTGGTCATTCGACAGGCTGACGGCCACTCCGTCCGGCTGTACCGTGCACCGGAGAGCGCGTGCCTTGACGTGGCGGTCCTCGAGTCCAAGGTCTTCGATCACACTGTCGCTGTGCGCGTTGAACAGTTCGAGATTTGGCCGTTTGTACGGGCCGGTGAACAGTCCAGGCTCGTGTTGTCTCCGTTTGCCAGCAAAACCCTCGAGTGCAAACGGGGCCAGACCGACATGGTGGACACTCGGTGATCTCAGGTGCGTCATGCCGGTTGCCGCCGTGCACCGACGCCATCGTGCGAGCAGGTGGTCTGCCGGGTCGACGATGAGCAGACGCTCGGGTGAGACGTCGGCCTCACCAATCAGGCGGGCCGAGAGGTGAACGCCGTGAATCCCGCCGCCGATCACCAGCCAGTCTAGTGAGTCTGACTGGCTCGGCTTCTGGGCTCGCTTTCGGGAAGACGGAGTTTTGGTGCTGTGCTCGAGTGGCGCGTCTTCAGGCTTGCGATCGGTTTGTCTGGGAGAAGACGGTGAGGCGTCGAGACACTCGAGATCCTGCTCGAGGTTCTGCATGTGTGACCTCCGGGCCGCTTGCATGAACGACCCAATGCCCGGCTGGAGGACGAGGAGTCACCCCGTGCCGAGTCGAATGACACTTGGCTGAGCTGTAGGTCGGCGATTCGCTGGTGCGCCGACGGTCAAGGCGGATCAGGTCAGCTTGTGCTCAGGGGGACCGCGAATCGACTCTGCTGAGTCGTAACCGCCGTTCGTGCGGCGTTTGCGCTCCGCGGACGCGGCGTCGTCAGACGCCTCGCCGACCACGACGACGGTCGGTGCCTTGCTTGCAGGAGTGCTTGCCTGGTGGCAGCAGTCCGAGCACTCGTCCGTGACCGGTGACGAGCCGTGCTCGTGCGCGTGGTCATGGTCGTGCGCACCCAACGACGCCACCAACAAAGAGGTCGCCAAGAGGAGGCTCATGGCGGCCAGCTGCGGGCGCGGAGTGGTCCCTAGAGTCAACACAGGGTCACAGTTTCAGAGGCCTGTACGGCTAGTCAAGCTCGTCCTCGTGTCTCGGAGGCATGACGAGGAGGCGGACGCAGCTTGGTCGAAGCGGACACGGTCGGCGACCGCGCGCTGAAACTGCGCTCCGAGCGAGTACGCTCGACAGATCCATCTGTCTTCGATCGAGGAGAAGCGACGGGAACGAGTCCCGGGAGGCGAACTGGAGGCGAACTGTGCCGCCCCTACGGTCGGGAGATTGCAGGCACCTCGCGCTCACGCACGAGGCTGTTGAACTCGTCGAGATCGTCTTCCAGCAGGGTCGTGAGATCGGCGAGTGCAGCGCCGAGCTGTTCCGAGAGATCCTGCGCCCGCTCACGCATGCCGTCAGTGACCAGACCCAGCGAGTCGTCGATC
>JANQPS010000782.1 GCA_028285365.1 Thermoanaerobaculia bacterium
GCGGATCGACGGGTCGCGACCTACTCCAAGGGGATGCGTCAGAAGGTCGGGATCGCGATCGCACTCGCGAAGGATGCGAGGGCACTGCTCCTGGACGAGCCGACGTCGGGCCTCGATCCGCAGGCGTCCAACGAGTTCTCCGTGATCATCGAGCGAGTCAGGGACGAGGGCGTCGCGGTCCTGATGGCGACCCATGACCTGTTCCGCGCCAAGGAGCTTGGCGACCGGATTGGGATCATGAAGGAAGGTCGCTTGGTCGAGACGCTCGCCCCCGCCGATGTCGGACATGCCGACCTCGAGCAGATCTACCTGCAGCACATGCACGCCTGAGGTCGTCATGCTGACCACCATCGTCCGCAAGGAGCTCCGCGACTTCACCCGTGACGGTCGCTTTCGGTGGGTTGCCGCCACGGTCCTCGTACTCAGTCTTCTCGGCCTCGTATCCGGCTGGCAGTACCGAGGGACCAGCATCGGGCTGCGCCACGCGGCCGAGCGGGTCGACGAGGCGAGCTGGCTCGGGCAGGGCGAGCGGAACCCGCACTCGGCGGCTCACTTCGCCCGCTACGCGTTCAAGCCGACGCCCCCGCTCACTTACTTCGACCGAGGGATCAACCGCTACGTCGGGGAAGCGGTGTGGCTCGAGGCTCATTCGCAGGATCCGTTCGACTTCCGTCAGGCGGAAGACGCCTCGACCGCATTGCGCTTCGGCGAGCTGACCGGCGCCTGGACGCTTCAGTACCTCTTGCCCCTGCTGATCGTGGTCATGGGCTTCGGGACCCTCGCTGGCGAGCGGGAGTCCGGGACGTTGCGGCAGCTAGCCAGCCTCGGCGTCCGACCCTCGACACTCGCAATGGGCAAGATGCTGGGCGTGGCCACGGCAATGGGCCTCGTCCTCGCCCCGGCCCTCATCATGGGGGCTGGACTCCTGGCGCTCGCGGGCGGGACCGGTGACCTCATCGCTCGCGGCGCCGGGTTGCTGGTCGTATACACGCTGTATCTGGCCGTCTTCGTGAGCGTGACCTTCTGGGTCTCGGCGCGCGCGCGATCGACGCGTTCTGCTCTTGTGGGACTCCTCGGGTTCTGGGTGATCACGGTGCTGGTCGTCCCAAGGCTCGCGGCGGATCTTGGCGAGTGGCTGTATCCCAGCCCGTCGTTCGCTCAGTTCTACGGCGAGCTCGGCGAGGATCTTGGAGCGGCGAAAGCGGGGGCGGCCGACTTCGAGCAGCAGCTTCTGGATCAGTACGGGGTCTCGTCGAGAGAAGAGCTTCCCATCAGCTACGCGGGTGCGAGTTTGCAGGCGTCCGAGGAGCGCTCGAATCCGGTCTTCGACGAGCACTTCGGTCGATTGTGGGCAACGTACGAGCGCCAGGGCCAGGTCCACGCCATCGCGGGTCTTCTCTCCCCGATGATCCTCGTTCGTGATCTATCGATGGCGCTCGCGGGTACGGACGTTTCCCATCATCGGCACTTCGCCGACGCCGCGGAGCAGCACCGACGGGTCTTCATCAAGTTCCTCAATGACGACATGACCGCGAACGCTGCAGGTGCGGACTTTGCCTATGTGGCTGGGGCCGACCTTTGGGCTGATGCCCCGCGTTTCGAGTACCAGGCGCCGACCGTAGTCGAGGTCTTTCGGCCTTACGCGATGTCGGTACTCTTGCTGGTCACTTGGACCGTGGTGGCCTTCGCGGGCGCGGTCGTTGCTACGCGGCGACTGCGCATCGTGTGATGCGCATTCTTCGATACGAGTGGCGCTTGCTGACGGGGGACCGGAGCCTCATCTGGGCTGGTCTGCTCCTCGCGTTGCTCACGACCTATGCGGTATTCAATGGCGCACGCTGGGAGAGGGTGCGCGCGGCCGAGGTCGTCGAGGTCGTGACCGCCGGCGACGAGGCGATCGCTGCCGAAGCCGACCGGGTGCGTGCTGCTATGGGCGACATCGTCGAGGGGAGTCCACCTGGTCGGCCCGGAAGCCTCTCGTATCCCATCGTCCTGCCACCCGGACCGTTGGTGGCGTTCGCTGCGGGACAGACGGATCTCCAGCCCTATCGCGCCGAGGCCAACTTGTTTGCTCGCGCTGACAACCTCTTCGCTTCGTACCAGCTGCAGAGCCCCCTCTCCCTGCTCGCTGGTCGCTTCGATCTCGCCTTCGTGATCACGTACCTGTTTCCGCTGCTCGTGATCGCGCTGACCTACAACATGATCGCGATCGAACGCGAGCGCGGGACGCTCGCGCTCGCACTCGCGCAACCCGTGACGTTGCAGGGTCTGCTGCGCCGCAAGCTCGTCGTGCGCGCCTCGCTCGCTGCGATCTCGGTCGTGACCATCTGCGGTGCCGCCCTGCTGGCATCCGGGAGTGGTGGCCAGGTCCTGCGCTTTGGCCTCTGGCTGGCCGTGGCGCTCTCCTACAGCCTCTTCTGGTTCGGTCTGTCAGCGGTAGTGAACAGTATCGGGCTGCGCTCGCACACCAACGCGGCGATCCTGGTGTGTTGCTGGCTCGCGCTGGTCCTGATCGTGCCGACTGCACTGAACCTGGCCTTGCAGGCGAGCCTGCCCGCGCCTTCGCGTCTCGATCGACTCGGCGAGGTTCGTCGCGCCGATCTGGAGGCGCAGGCCCATCGGGCCGAGCTTCTGGCAGAGTTCTTCCACGAGCACCCGGACTTGGCTGCCGACCGCGATGGTGCCGCCGCAGACTTCTGGCGCTGGTTCTTCGTGATTCAACGCGAGATCGAGGATGCCGTTCGGCCGCTCGATGACGAGTTCGAAGCGCAGCTGAAGGCGCAGCAGGAGATGGCTCGTCGGCTCCAGTTCATATCGCCAGCTCTCGTGGCCCAGCAAGCGTTCAACGACATCGCCGGTACCGGTGTCGTTCGTCACTGGTCCTTCGTCGAGCAGGCGAGAAGCTTCGTGGGCAGTTGGCAGGACTTCATGGTCGGGCCGCTGTTCAACGACCGCGCGTTGACCGTCGCGGAGTTCGAGGCACTGCCGCGTTTCCGGTTCCAGGAGGAAGCGGCCTCCTCCGTGTCTCGACGCGTCTTGCCGGGGATCCTGCTCCTCGGCGGCTGCGGATTGCTGTTGGTTGGTGTGGCGATCGGGCGGCTACGGCAGTACCCGGTCGTTCGGTGATGGTGGCCGCGGCTCGACACGGTATGGCGGAGCTCTTCTGATGCGTCGATCCAAGAAGCTGCCCGTGACGGTCCTCTGCGGCTTTCTCGGCTCGGGGAAGACCACTCTGCTCCGGCGCTGGCACCGCGACGAATCGCTGCGCGACGCCGCGCTCATCGTTCACGACCTGAGCGAGCTCGGTCTCGATGCGGAGCTTCTCACCGAGGACGACGTCACGCCCGAAGCCGGTCGTCTCGTCGCGCGCGTCGCCGCACTCCATGGCATCCATGCGCGCGAGCAGCTCCACACGTCGGCTGGCCGCGCGCTGGCCGAGATCGCAGCCCTCGAGCCCGTGCCTTCGCACGTCCTGTGCGAGAGCACCGGTGCCGCTCGACCGTGGCCACTCATATCGGCGCTCACTCAGGACGAGCGGTTCTACCTGCGCCACTTCATCGTGACGGTCGACGCGCTGAATCTCCACCGCGACTTCGCCGATGGCCGGATGTTCACCGGCGAAGCGGCAGTCCCCACCGATGCGGCCCTCCTTCGGGCCGCGGAGCTTCTCGCCGAGCAGCTCGCATTCGCCACTGTGATCATCGTGACGAAGATCGACGCCCTTCCGCGAGCTGTCGTCGATGTCCAGGTTCGTTTGTTGCAGAAGCTGCAACCGAGGGCCACCGTGGCCATCTCTTCCCAGGGTGGGCTCCGACTGGCGCAGCTCGACGCCACGCCGCCGCCCGAGCCTGCGGAGCTCGAGCGCCGCGCCGAGCAATTCGGACTCAGTCGGGACGCGACGACCGCTTCCGACCTCGAAGCGATCGTCTTCCGCGACCCGCGCCCCTTCCATCCCCAGCGATTGTATGACGCGTGCCAGACTCAGCTCGGAACGGGTCTCTATCGCATCAAGGGGTTTCTGTGGCTTGCCTCTCGACCAGAGGACGTGTTTCTCTGGCAGCAGTCCGGCAGCCAGATCGCCCTCGAGCTCACCGGCCTGTGGCGCGCCGAGGCCGTTCACAATCGGTACGGGAAGCTCAGCACCCAGGAGGTCGAGCTCCTTGAGCGGAAGCTCCAGGCAGAACACCCCATCTTTGGGGACCGACGCAACGAGCTCACGCTCATCGGTCTGCCCGCCGCGCGCGAAGCCTTCGCCGCCGCCTTGCGAGACGCGCTATGCACCGAAGAAGAGATCGCTGCCTGGCAGCGTGGCGAGACGTTTCCTGACCCTTGGCCCAAGAGTCTGCAGAGGATCGACTAGAGCGGGCTGATCTCCGGGCCTCAACTCGAGTCGATCTTTCGGCGAGGGCTGGGCCGAAAGCAGTCAGCGGCTCAGGTGCGTGATCGTTCGGGCGATGTCTGTCCGAAGAGGAAGTCCACACCCTCGGCGTTCGGATCCGATTGGATCGAGGCCAGGCCCTCGTCGATCAGGCGACCGAACTTCTCCGTGTAGTTCGGACGACACTCGGCCCAGCGGTCGGCGAAGCCCGGCTTGGAGAAGAGCGCGAGATAGGAGCGCTGTCTGGGCAGCCAGTAGTCCGTGTCGATCGTGCCGTGGAGGTACTGGAGGTAGAGGTTCTCGAAGATGTCGAAGAACTGCATGCAGAGAAACGAGAACTGCAAGCGCTCGTCGTCGTCGAGCTCCGAGAGGTTCTCGCCTCCCACCCGGAAGAGGCGGGCGAGCTCCTTGTTCTGTGTGAGGATCTGGTTGCAGCCAGCGGCCGTGCCGACGACGGACTGATACGTCGCCGACCGGATCGAGAGTGTGTTCTGCCTCATCTGTGTGATCAGGTAGACGAGGGACACGACGACCGCGATGGCGCCAGCGGCCTCGCCGATGTTTCCAAGGGCTTCGAGCGTCATCTTCGGATCCTCTTACGCGGCCGTCTCGGTGCGCCGAGATCGGGGACAGGGCAGGCTTCGGCCGGGACCGATCGCGGCGTGGTCGAGCTCGCTCACCGTGACGAGATCGATCTGGCGCTCCGCAACCAGTCGCGTCACCTCGGGGTCGGTCAGGACCAGGAGGTCGCTCACCCGGTACTCCTCGGCCCAGGGTGCGACGTGGGTCCCCGGCTCCGCGAGGGCACGCAGCTCTTCGCTGGCGACGGCCGGGTGGGACTGGATGAAGTGGCTGCCCGGCTCGAGCCCGGCGAGGTAGTCGAGCAGGTCGGTGCGCTTCCGGTCACTGGGTCGGGGACTCAGGACGAGGAAGGAGTCCAGGCAGATGAACCGGTGCACGAAGGGCAGAATGAACGGAAGACCGTAGAGCTCGCAGACGTGGCTGTACGCCTCGCGCGAGACCAGTCCCATGTGGGTGTCGAAG
>JANQPS010000792.1 GCA_028285365.1 Thermoanaerobaculia bacterium
CTCCCTGACCTCGAGGTCGGCCAGTCGCCCGACGCCGTGGCGCTTGAGGATGCACGAAACCGTCGAACGCGGCATGCGGAGTCGAGCCGCGATCTCCCAAGCGACCAACCTGCGCTCTCGAAGCCTCAGCACACGATCGCACCGCTTGGCCGGCGTCTCGTGGGGACATCGTCGGGGACGGCTCGACCGATCCCAGAGGGCGGCTTCGCCGCCTTCACGATAGCGACGCAACCACTTGTAGGCAGTGCGCTCACTGACCCCGAGGCTCTCTGCTGCCTCAGCCACGGTCCAACCCTGATCCTCGATCCTCGTTACCAGCAGTCGACGGCCTTCAGGGGTCAGCTTGGAGTTACCATGGGGCTTCATTCGAGTGTCTCTCTCTTTGATGTAGTTGTCGCAAACCACATCCTTGCAGAGGGCCTCGAATGAACTGAACAACGTTCCCAGAATCCACAGCTAGTCGGCAGCATCAGGTCGTCGTGATGCGGCCTGGTGGCGAGCGACTGACGAGCTTCAAGGTTCCGCATTCCCTTAGCGGACTGACGGAGATGGTGCAGCGGTGCACTTCGCCGAGGTTGCTTCGGGAGCCTGGCTGAGCGCACTTTGCGTTCGAGGCCACCGGTCACATTTGGGAGGCCGTCGCAGCGTTCCTCGAGGATCGACAGCTCTCCTACCGGATCATCAATCCGCTGGCGACGTTGCGAGTCCGTGAGGCTCGACAGATGGGGCGAGACAAACGAGATCCAACCGATGCGGAGGAGATCGCCCACTCGCGACGGACAGGTGTCTTCACCCAGTGTCAGCTGCTACCAGGAAGGTATCTGTTGCTCCGACGATCATGGAGTGAGTACCGCCGCCTGCGCTCCGAGCGAGCTCGACTGAAGACCGTCCTGAGTCACCAGCTCTACGTTGTCTTTCCCGAGATCGTCAAGGAATGGAAGGAGGTCACGGCACCTGGCTGTTTGGCCGTACTCCGAACGGGACTGACTCCGCACGCCATAGCCCGCCTCAAGTCCACCGACTTCATACGAGTCGTGCACGATCATCGGCGAGGGCGGAGGATGTGGCGCTTCAAGGTCGAGCACGTGTGGAAAAGGCTTGCCAGACGGTCGTTTCGAGCCACGGAAGCGAAGTCGCAATGGCGGAGGTCTGTCGCCTCGTGCAGCGGATCGACTTCATAGGCGACCAGCTCGAGGAAGTTTCTGGAGAGCTCAGAGAGCTGCTCGAGGGCTTCGAGGAAACGAAGTACCTCCTAACACTGCCGGGTCTCAGCTGGGTGACGGCTGCTGCACTCCTCGCAGAGATTGGCTCCTTCAGTCGCTTTCGACACGGCCGTCAACTCGTCAAGCTCGCTGGCCTTCAGCCCTCACGCAGCGAAAGCGGTGAGACCAGTGGTCGCACACCGATCGCGAAACGAGGTCGAGCGCAGCTCCGGGCAGTCGTTTACATGGCGACTCTCTCTGCGCTCAGGAACAATCCTCGGATCAAGGCCCACTACGAACGGCTACGGCAGCGGTCGGACAAGCCGCTCTCCAAAATGCACGCCTTTGGTGCGTGCATGAACAAGCTACTGCTCTACATCTTCGCAGTCGTCAAGAACCGCCAAGCCTTCGAGGTCGACCATCTGTGGGAGGCACAACGCGCAGCACAGAGCCCTGAGGCTCCGGCGCCACGCCGGGGAGGAGGGCATGCCCCCCGTTGTCCTGAGCACTTCGAATCGAAGCCAGCTCGCCGTCAATCCGCTTGGCACCCTCCGCTCCTCGGGAACAATGTCCGGATGATGCTCGATGGATCGGCTCACAAACGAGCGACAGTCCGTAACTCCACCTCGATTGGACAATCCAACGGTCTCGGAGCCTTGACCAGTCAGTCATAGCACGCGGAGCGAATCACTGGCGTCGTGCAGCCGGGACGGAGCGTCACGAATCTTCGCAGGCACGCAGCCTCGAGCGCTCGCTTCGCTTCCTTTGCCCTGCCTCGGAGTGCAAACTCCCAGCCGACGATCTCGCGGTCGTAGCAGTCGATCACGGCGACCAGGTGACCCCAGCCGTCCCGGCCACAATCGACGTGCGTGACGTCCATGGCCCACCGCCTGTTCGAGGTCTTCGCACGGCTCGCCCAGTGACGCACTCGAGGACGCGGTGTCACTCGCCGCTGACGCACAAGCCACCCCTTGATCTTGAGGATCCGGTAGATCTTCTTGCGCTTCACGCGCAGACCAGCACGGCGCACAAGGGCCCAAGGCCTCCGGTAGCCGAAGCTTGGATACTACGCGATGAGCTTCTTCAAACGGTCGACCAGAGCCTGGTCGAGCCGTGTTCTGCGTCGTCGCAGCTTTCGATCGCCGTACCGATGAGCGAGAGACGCCGAGCACTCGGCACGCTCGACGCTCGGAGACATCATGTGTCTCGATCACTCGTCGGACGGCTTCGGTGCGAAAAGGGTGCGTCTTCATCGCCTCCTTGAGGATGTCGTTATCGATCACGAGCTCGTTGATCTTTTGTTTGAGCGTCTTGATCTGCTCGTCCTTGAGCGCTTCCTCTTCGCGGGGCCTGGAACGCAGAGCGTTCTCGGCCCCACCGAGAAACGCTTCTTGCCATCGCTCGACGTCGGCGACGGTGAGTCCATGCTTTCGAGCAGCTTCTGCTGCAGAGGTCTCACCCCGCAGGATGCTGAGAACCAAAGCACTGCGTCGCTTGGCCGTCCACCGCTGAACCTTGTCCGAGACTTCCGTCATTGTGAGCCACCTTTCCCCATGCCACACAGCATGGCTTATCGGTGGACTCAACTCCAAGGGGAGCAATGTATCCCCGCTGAAGCGACGTCGCTTCTTGGCCATCCAAACACCTCCTCGGCGCCATTCTCGCGCCTTTGAAAGTGTTCACAAATGCCGGGACCCCTCATCCAAGACCCGTCTCGATTCTGTGAAGCGCTCACCAGCGCCGATACCCGTCTCACCGAACTGATCTCCGTAGATGCTGAGCAACCACCGCTGGAGCTGGTTCCCAGAGATCGGACGGAAGAGGCTCTTTGCTTCCTCAGAAGAACGAGTCCGACCGCGAAGCCGACGCCCAGCGCTCACTACGACGTGCTGGTCAAGCTCCTTGAGCCAGTAGCTCGTAAACTGGTACACCCTCGATGAGACGAGCTGGACATTGCTCACAAACGACTCGCGATCGTACCAGTCAAGCCAAAGCAACCCAAGATGAACCGGGTCAGCCAGCCACCACTCACCTATCCAGAAGATTCTCCACTGATCCTCCGAGTAGCGGGCACGCGCGTAGTATCTTGGGAGATCGTCTAGATGAACCTGGAGATGCCAGAGATCCCCATCGTCATCCTCGTTGAGAATCTGTCGAAAGCTGACATTGCTGATCTCGCGGCGGCCCAAGAGGACCAAGGGCAACGCCTCGTGTAGCCGTGGCTCCGGACCGTCTGACCTGTAGCTCGATCCCTCGCTCCACTTCCGATACCACTCGATCCGTGTCCCGAGGGCCAGCGCAAGTCCGTCTCGATCCGGCGGCTCCTGTAGCGAAAACACGGCTTAGACTGTTTCAGGCGTGTAGACAAGGTTCACACACGTGCCTGTCCAAGGCCCCCACTTCTTCTCATTGTAAATGTCGAGGTCCTTGTAGTTCCACTGTTCGATCGCACGCCCGCTGGAATGTGTGTCGACAATCCGAACTTTCTCGACCCCGAGCTCATCGACGAACCAGCCAAACACGAGTATGACGTGGCGGTTGTCCTGTTCCAATAACAGAGGCGTACGCGCCGCGATCGCCTCCTTGATCTGTTCAAAGCTGAGTCGTCGGTTGCGGAGGAACCTCGCGGAGAAGAACCGCTCACCTCGCCAGATCGCCTCTAGCTCGGTGCGATCCACAGGCTGGTCGCAACATTCGCTTGGCGATGCGCGTTCGCAGCCAGTCGTGCCACAAACCTTGTACTCGCTGACAATCCGCCATTGACGGCGGCGCACACCGCGAGACTCGATGGCGCTCGAGACGGTTGCTGCCCAACACCATCGCTCACCGCGCTGAGCCCTCCTCCGGAAGGGCTCGATCCTGTCACCTGGATCAGCTCGACCGGGCTGCGGCCTGCGATCGAGGCGCTGCGGCTGCGCGAGCAGGCTCACGCCCGACCCCTAAAACCACCGTTCTTGCACGGTTCACTGCCTCCGGCGATAGAGCGGGGAGCGTGAGGAACGATCGCCTCTCCCTCCCTCAGGCCGTCCCACGCCTTGCTAAGCCAGTAGCTCGTTGCAAAGTCAGGATCGGGCGCCCCCGGTCCAGCCGCCGACACTTCCTTGCCCACGCCCACAATTTGCTCCAGCTCACGATTCTGAACACTGAGCCGAATCTCTCCGTCTTGCGGCTCGAGTTCGATTCTCCTAGTAGTCCCAAGCTCGTCTGCCAGTTCCAGGACAACGCCGCCAGACGGAACTTGGTCAGACCAGACTAGGGATTGGAAGACTGCTTGCCTAAAGACGACATTCTCCGGAGTCGGCCCGAACTCGTACACTGCTGGGCCACGGTTTCTTGAAAGCTGTACGACTCCGCTGCAAGCGAGAGTACCCGAATCGACGATCACTGAGCCGCCGACCCGACCTTTGCCAGGCTCTTGACTCGGAACCCGATTCTTGAGAAGTAGGGTCTGATCGAAGGTCGAAGCACCAGAAATCCTGCTCCGAGCAAGAGATGGAACCCACGCGAGATCATGTGGCCCGGGTGAGCCGGGATCGTCGGGCGCGATTTGCTCTTCCGTGAGAATCGACTGCTCCGCGCTGAGAGAGCGTGACGACTCGTACTCGAGTTCGAGCTTCTCGAAGTCGAACTTGAACATCTGCTGCACAGGCTCCGTACCCGCGGGAGCACTGAATTCCAACTGTGCGCCCGAATCGTCGGGGTCCTTCAAGAAGCGTCTGTCGACCACGATTGCACCTACGTGAGGCGGCACAACCCGCGGCAACCTATCGTCCTGAAGTCCCGACTCCAGTGCCGGAAGCACGATCACGTACTCCCCGGGAACGTTCTGATCGTTTGGCTCTCTCCAAGGAACCAGAGCCGTGAGACCGAGGAACTGTACCTCGAAGCGGAATCCATCAGAATCTGACATAGCTGCCTCCTCCCATTAGTCGGTGTTGAAAACGTATTCTGAGCTCAATAGAGCCCTCGAGCCGTACAACTGAAGTCTTGCCCAATCCTCTCTTCCGACTGACGTCTGGCGCAGGCGCTCCGCTGCGACCCGGAACGCTCGCACTACGTCTTCTGCTTGTCCCAATTCTGCATAGAACGCTCCGAAGAAGACCTCTGCGTCGTCGTCTCGAAGCGGAGTCAAACTGCCGACAACAGCTGAAGCACCACCGTTGAGAAAAGGCCTTACGAGCGCGAGGCTCAGCGGGAGGCTGGAAGGAGCCGCCGAGCTATTGCACGCCGCGAGAGCGACCAGCAACGGGGCGTGTGGGCTGCTCTCGTAGAGCTCCGCGGCAGTCACCCTCCCGTCGCTAGGGGACGTGTCTTCCGCAAGAAGCAACGCTGATTCCAGGGGGCGCCTTGGATTCACATCTGCATGACCTCCGTAGTGAAGCAGCGAAGCAACCTCGGCGGACTCGAGAAACTGACTAGCCGTTGCGAGAACCCCTTGATATGTCTTCACCTCGCGAAAGTAGTTGTGCAGAGGTTCGACCTCGGTGGAGTTAGGCGTCAGTTTTGCCAGCCCACGTTCGGCGCGTTCGGAAACCGCAGGCGCGAGGAAGACATCAGCTCGGCGGGTCAAGCCTGTAAGTTTGGTCCGGGCGGGTTGCAAAAAGTCATCCAGACTGGTCGCGATGATCACAGTTGCATGATCGAACAGCACGTCCTTGTCGCTGATCGGAAGAAGCGCGAACGGGAAACCATTGAGCTCCTTGTCAGGTACGACAACGACCACCGAAGCACCCGGAAGCCTGCTCACGATCTCATGCCCTAGGCTACGTGCCCAGTTCCCCTCCTTGGACAGCGGCTCGGTCCCTTTCCGACTTGTAGGAATCTTGACGAGTTCCAGCTCCTCTCCAGGCTCGATGAACCAGGCAATCAATTCGTCAGACAAGACTTGAAGGGAGACGAGACCGATACCGCCACCAAGCTCTTTCACCTGGCCCTTCCAGGCCTGAAGCTTCGTACTTTGGCTCGCGGGAAGCCTGGCTTTGGAGAGCTCACCGGTTACATACACATCCTGTTTGCTGCGGTCAGCGAAGACGAGGGATGCCCAGTGATTCGAGTCGTCGAGCTCGAACTGAACAAGTCGATCGTAGATGGAGTGGTCGTTCTGCAGGACAGCGAGTCGAGAGGCCGCGTTTCTATCCTGCGTCCGGTGCCGCTCTCGGTGCTCCATTGCCGCAATGAGAGAACGCTTCGCGGCTTCGCGCCTTCCCGCTTCTAAGGCTGCCGAAGCCCTCAACTGATGAGCGTCAGCTGCATGGTAGGAGTGGCCAACAGACTCGTAGAAGGCGATGGCCGTCTCGAGCAGGCGCATGGACTCAATGGGATCCTCTCGCAGAATCAGGAACCCCTCTAAGAGAGAGTTGTCTGAGCGCGCCTGCCGACGTTCGTCCGCGTCGGGTATCTGCTCGGCGTGCCTCTTGGCGAGCTCAAGGTCGACCGCTGCGGCAGCTTGACCGCCCCCTCGACTTCTGCCGATCGCGCGCCAGAGATACGCATCGGCTGAGTAGGCGTGGTTGTCAAGCGAGGGTACGTAGCGGATGGCACACGTCTGGTACTCCGCTGAAAGTGAATCGAGGCCGAGGCTACGAGCCGTCGTTGCCACGACAGCACAAACCATAAACATCCTCTGCGGAAGTCCATGGCTCCTCGCGATTCTGAGCGCGTCTTGAGCGTGTCGCCAAGCCTCTGACGAGACCCCCATCCGACCGTAGGTTTCAGCCAATAGAGCTCGTATCGCTGCGCGATGCGGCTCGTCGCGCAAGCGATCGAAGTCTCCAAGCGCTCGAAAGTAGTGAGCTAGCGCCGCATCATGATCGTTGCTGCGAAGAGCTATCGTTCCCCGCAACCAGGCCGATCTCGCAGCCCAGTACAGATACCCACGCTCGCGCAAGACAGGCTCTAGTGCCTCAAAGTGCCTAAGTGACTCACTGTATCGGTTTAGAGCAAATGTGTTTACAGCCGAGTAGACGTCGACAAGCGAGAGCAATGGGCTCCTGGTCCGACGAAGGACGGGTGCGACATCTCGGCGCAGCATTTGAAGAGACTTAGCACTATCGGACTCATCATAGAGCTCTATTGCTTGTTGCAACGAATTCAGGGTTCTCGACAGTGACGCTTCCGCTTTATCTCCTGCGCAAAAGTTGTCCTCTAGCCATCTGCTGCTGTCCTGAAGCCAGCGATCGCCATTAGTCTCTTGTTGTACACGCGCTATAGCCAGCCATTGCAGAAGATCGTTACACGATGACTTCGGGTCAGTGCCGCCAAAGGACCGAAGAAGATCGTACAAGAATGACTGCCTGGCCTCAAATGTAGAGCTTTGACCGTCATCTTTAGAACGTGCGAGCAGCGCGCTCGCTGGAATGGAGTTCACTAGTCGTCGCCGTTCTCCCTTCTTCTGCTTCCTCCGTAGCAGGACCATGTGGGCCCGCGCCTCCTCTCTCCACGAGGGTTCCGGCTCTACTCGCAGGTAGGTCTCCCAGGTCGCAATTGCTTCTTCATCCAGAAACAACTGTTCCTGTGCCAGGGCGAGGTTGAAGAGCGCTCGTTGATTCGAAGGGTCCTGCGCGAGAGCGGTGTGGGCGGCCGCATGTGCGTGCACATAACGCTCCGGTTGTCCGTTGCTGGCTGCCGCGACAAGCTGAAGTGCTGCCAGGTCTACGGGCAGGAGGTCACCCGCCAACGCCCGATCGATGCTCGTCACATCCCCACGAATCATCGCGGCCCTCGACGAAACGCTGTCCCGAAAGAGTGTTCCCCGCGACCTCTCCAAGTGGGTCCTCAGCCAGAGCTCAGACGGCGATGACCGTGGGCAGGAAAGCAGAAGGTCGCGCTCGTCCGACGGCGAACACATTCCTGCTCGTGGCCTGTCCCCAGTAATCCGCGGCTTCATCCATGCCTCTCCGGGTGGGAGAGTGGCTAGGTCTTCCGGCCGTTTCTGACAGGTGGTGAGCAGAAGCATCATGAGAGTGCAGTAGACAAGTGCGGCGGCAGTTTTCAGGATCAGACGGGCGCGCTCCTGAGGAGCAGTAGATCGATCCGTCACCGATCGTTGGCCTGGCTCTCTGCGCAACGCGTAGGCTAGTGGGACGGACCCACCTACGTCTTTTGGGATATTCATGACACAAGTACTCTCCGGAAGCTGTCGCCGATGTCGTCGGAGTCCGCCTGCCCTGGAGGCGCGCCGAGATGGAGAAGGGCGTCATCGACGCAATGGTGCCGTTCGGCAAAACCCGTAGTTACATGAATCTACAACCCTACAACTGCCCTGTCGCACCGCGTTCCCAGGCAAGACGGATCGAGCTGCTGGAGTTCTCGCCTGTACTGCTTTGCGTCATTGTGCCGGCCTCACTCAGATTCTGGTCCAACTGTAAGACGAGCACCAGGCGCAGGCGCAAGCGACTTTACGGAGCCGTGCTCACCATTGGCGACGGTAGTCACGCGATTGATGCCCTAGCCGGTTCCTTGTGCCACATGGGCCAGTACTGACTCACGACCCTGTTGTTACGTCTTGTCCCGAGTCGATAGAATCGGCTGGTCTCGTGATTCACTACGAACAGACCTCTCGCTAGAACTTTGCTCCTCGCACCTCGCGAGGCACCAGCCGATCGATCATCTATGCCGTCCGCGGAAGACCGCTTTCTCGAGGCCCTTCCGGTAATCGAGCGGGCGATTAGCTATACGTGTTCGCGCAACGGCGCATTTGCTGATGATGCAGATGAGTTTGCAGCGCATGCCAAGCTGAAGTTCGTCGAGGACGACTACCGAATTCTTGGCGCATACCAGGGGAAGAGTGCTCTTTCGACGTACGTGACCACGGTGACGCTGAATCTCTTTCGCGATTGGCGGATTTCGCGCTGGGGGAAGTGGCGGCCCTCTGCGTCGGCAAGAAGGCTAGGTCCAGTGGCAGTTGCGTTCGAGACCTTGCACTTTCGCGACGGGTTCTCGATCCAAGAGTCCATCGAGACCCTGCGGAGCAGACGCATTGCTCTCGAAGAGAGCGACGTCGAGCGCTTCGTCAGCGACTTGCCTCCACGCTACGGGCGTCGGTTCGTCTCAGATGATGCGCTCCAGGCGCGGGCCGGAACGGTGGATACGGAGGAAGCAGCACGAGAGGCTGAGAACGCCGCAACTGGCGAGCACACGCGGGACGCTCTCGAGAGATCATTCGAGGCTCTCTCACCAGAGGAACGATTCGTGCTCAAGGCCTTTTTTGGCGAGGGCCTCAAGCTAGTGGACATCGCTCGGACGATGGGTGTCCCACAGGAAGCGATTTATCCGATGAAGAACAAAGCACTCGGCCGCCTCAGGCTGGCGCTTGAAGCGGAAGGAGTAACCTGGGACTCGGTCCAAGGAGCTTTGGCTTCTCCCAGCTTTGACCTCAGAGTCGGGTTCATTGACGGTCAAGATCCGGAACAGCAGGATCAAGCCGAATGAGACAGTCGTCCGCGGCCCGCACGAAAACCGAGAGACCACCGCTGCGATCGAAGGGCCTACGTTCTGCCCTCTGGACGCGATAGCCTCATGACAAGCCGAAACGGCTCTGTTCGAGCCCCAAAACCTGGCGAAAGAACTCGCGCTCGGCGCCGACGGAATACCAGAACTCGCTTGCGGTCCGTCTGATTGAGCGTGGAGCTAGCGGATCATGATCTACACGGCCCAACATCCGGAACTTGAAGTTCTTGCCGCTTTTGCAGAGGGTTCCCTCTCTAACAAGGAACAGCTGGAAGTGATGGCTCACATTGCAAGCTGTGAGCATTGCATGGAGCTATATGCCGAGACCTCCCGCTTCTTGGCAGAGACGGAAACAGCACAGACCAAAGCGAGTCGACTTGCGCAGAGCGCAGAGGCTCCCCCATCTGCCCCACAGGTTGTAAGGCCTTGGACTCATCGTGTGTCATGGCGGGCGGCAACATTGATCGCCGCTGGCCTACTCGTAGGTATCGGCACAGCGCTTTTTCTCCCACGCACCTCGCCCGTTGGCACCGAAGCTCTAGTTGCGTCGTTGGCAAGTGGCCGAGACCTCAGCAAGGAGCTTCCAAGGGGATGGGAGCAGCAATCTTGGACGGCAACGCGTGGCGAAGCGGCACCGCTGGCCGCCGAGCCAGCGGCCGCCTTCAAGCTCGGCGTGCACAACGTAGGATTGGCCGCAGCGATTCGGTCAGAGGACTTGCGTGCCGCGGAGGCGATTGCACAGTCAGTTGACACGATTCTGCTGGGGATAGAGGCGGGAGAGGCGCCGACGGCCATACTCTGGGTTCACCAGGTACGCCAAGCACTCAATAGCGGTGACCTGGCCAGCGCTCGAGTCGCAGCTCGCGAGGTCGACCACCAGTTCCGGCAGCATTTGGAATCTAGATACTTCGCACTCGGCCTTTGGGCTGGTGCTAGCCGGCTTGCCGCACTATTGGACGACCATGCTTACTTCCACTCCTCCCGCTGGCACAACGGAATCGTACTTCTCAAGGACAATTCAACCCAGAGTCTTTCATCCGTCGAGAGAGGCCTGACTGAGGCCTCTACGAGCAAGGAGCGCATGGCAGCTCTCAATTGGCTCATCGAGCTAGTGGGCAACGGTGAAGCGCACCTGACGACGGACTAGCTCCTCTCACCATGTCTCGCCGTGCTGACACCGAGCGACTCCGTGGCTGTGACCTGCTCCACGAGGACTGCGCATTCACAATGTGAGATCTCCGGCCGAAAGGAGGAGATGGTCCAGCCACCTTCTTTGGAGCGCGTTCGGCGAGTGACTCCGTGTGATGTTGCACTTGGTCCAGCCACCTTCTTTGGAGCACGTTCGGCGAGAGACTCTGTGTGATGTTGCCCTTAGGCGACCTCCTCGAAACCGGGTCCGAGCAGGAGTTTCGCGGCGTACTCGGCTGGGGCGAGACCGCCCAGCGATGAGTGAGGCCGACTGTCATTGTAGTCCTGCATCCAGGCGGCCGAGGCCGCCTGGGCATCGGCGAGTGACTGGAACCAGGATTGGCTGAGGCACTCCTCCCGGCGCGCATTGAAGCTCTCGATGAAGGCGTTCTCGACGGGCTTGCCCGGTCGAATGAATCGATCTGGATACCTTCTTGTAGGCCCAGGCATCGAAGTGGCGGCTCGTGAATTCGCTGCCGTTGTCGCAGGTGATGGCCTTCGGTCGTCCACGGCCTCTGACTGCTGCTGCAAGAGCATGGGTTACATCTCGAGATCCGAGCGGCACTCCAGGATGGAGCACCAGACACTCACGAGTGAATTGGTCGATGACCGCGAAGACCCGGAAACGTCAACCGTCGGCGAAGCTGTCGCTGAGGAAGTTCATCGACCAGCGCTCATTCGGGCTTGCTGCTGGCGGCAGCTCGAGCCGAGTCTCGCTGGCAGCCTTCCTGCGCCGTCTCGGGCGGATCTAAAGGCCTTCCTCCTTGTAGAGGCGATAGACCAGCTTGTGCCCGACCTTGAAGCCTTCCCGAGCCAGAAGGACCCAAAGCCGCCGATAGCCATAGCGTGGCCTTGACGAAGCAAGCTCGCGAAGACGCATGCGCACCTCGGTGAAGGGATCTCTCCTGGACTTGTAGAAATACGTCGAACTCGGGAACTGCAGCAGCCTGCAGGTCCTCCGAGCCGAGGTCTGGTACTCCGCTCGCACCTCGTCCACGATCTCGCGCTTCCTTGCGGCCTTCAGACTCCCTTTTACAGGACTTCCTGCAGGATCTGCTTGTCTAAAGTCAGGTCCGCGACCAGCCCTCTGAGCCGGCCGTTCTCCTCCTTGAGCCCCTTCAGCTCCTGCACCTAGGTCAGACTCAGACCTCCAAACTGCTTCTTCCAGCGGTAGAAGGTCTGCTCCGAGATCCCGTTCTCGCGGATCAGCTCGCGGACCTGGAACGCCCGCCTCAGCTTGCTTCAGGATCACCGCGATCTGCTTCTCGCTGAACCTCGATCGACGCTTCTTCTGGCTCCTCTCCTAGATGAGAGTATCCGCCGAAACGCGCTCCAGTTTCTGGGGAGCAGACCACAACCCCTGAAGCAAGTAGTCTCTCTTATGAGCAAAGCCCTTGAGTGAGCCAAACGGCTCGCACAGAAGGAGAGAGCACAGCGCCGAGGTCGGCGCGGATACTCGGACAAGCTCAAGGCGCTTCCTAGGGAGGGCCGGGTCTGCGCGCACCGCGGCACCAGGGAGAGAACGTCGTACTTACTCAAACGTGCGCGTTGCTCGCGATTCAACGATGTCAGAATGAGATTTTGGCGCCGAACTTCACCACTCGGTGGTCTCGCTGCGCCGCAAGTCCGCTGACACGGAGGAAGTTCATCCCGTCCGCAGTGCCAAAGAAGGTGTCAGCGAGCGGCTGGGGTCTCTCGAAAGCAGGTCCGTCCCCGTTCGTCATGAACCCTAGGCTGTCGAACACCGAAGCCGCCGATAACCTCGGTGGCTGTGAGTCGCTAAATAGTGTGACGCTACCCGTCAAAGAGACCTTGGCGGACAGCTTGAGCTCCGCTTCCAGTGTCGACTGCTCCCGCTCGTCCGAGCCACTGGGCTGCAAAGGTTCGTCGGAGTCGAATGACCACTTGTAGTAATGGTAGGCGATGAGGCTCAGGCCGTCCGTCGGGCGGAACGTGATCGTGGGCCGCAGCGTGAGTCGCCCCAACTGGGACGCCTGAGGCGCGAGTTTCACAGAGTCGGCTTTGAAGTCAGACTCGATCGGGTTGTCTTCGCCGTCAACGTTCTGAAGCACCAGTTCGAGCTCGTCGGGTTGTTCGAAGTCCGAGAAGACGCTGATGGCAAGGCTGAGCTGGAGCTTCGCACGGCGCTTCGCGATTCCGGGAAAGTAGCTGCAGTACTCCGCGGCCTTGTCTCGCGGCACGAGTCCCGTTCTGAGGAGCGCGTCCCGGACCGACTGCCGAAGCTGCTCCACGTGCCTCCGTGCCTTCGGCGTTAGAAAGACGTCCTTCCCTTGGTAGCCGCGCTGCAGTCCCTGTGTCTTGCAGAACGTGTCGCGCTGCTTGGTGCGAAGGTCATACTCGAAGAGAACGCCGCCGCCCCCCTCCCATCTCTGATCGATCGCGAGAAAGGAGTTGGAAAAGCGCTCAGCGAAGCCGTAGATCATGAACCACGGACTAAAATAGTGCTCGTAGTTGAGGAGGATGTCGGTGACGTTCTCTTCCACCTGGTTGTCGTCGAACTCCACCTGTGCACCCAGGTCGAGGCGAAGCTGGCTGGGGTAGGTCCCCCTGCTTGCCGCTGCGTCGATTGAAAGCCGCGCCTGGTCCTCGATGTCGGTCTCGTTGCTCGTGGAGTTGAAGGTGATGCTTGCTGTCAGGTTGTCCTCGGCCTTCTTCTCGGCGGCGAGCCAGGTATTGAATTCCGCCGGCGCTCCCTTCAGCGAGACAGAGAGGAACTGCGGGCGCAGAAGCCAGGGATGGAGTTTCAAAAAGCCCTCGAGGGCCTCCCCAAAAGTACCCTTGCCGCCGAAGCGCTTGCTCGTGTTGCTGTGGCGCGATTCGTACATGCTACGGAGGCTCTCGCCCCCCGTGGACAGGCCTTGAGAACCGACTCCAACGTCGAGGCAACCCGTCTTTGCGGACGAATCAGCCCCATTCACGCTAGCCGCGAGTAAGCACGAAACGACATCCATCCCTACGAGGTGAGAGGCATCGCTCGCTTGGGGCTTCTCCTCCTCCAAGGAGGAACGCAGCAACGCCCGCCGGGCATCGAAGGGATCGGGGGCCACAAAATCGAGACCGAACGCGTCGAGAAGCGCCCGATTGTCCGGCGAGAGCGGCAATGCGATTTCCTCGCGCACACCGACCATAAGCTCGTCGACGATGACGAGCTGGCCCGAGAGCGACGGCATGCGAGCCAGCAGGCCGCCTGTCTCGACCTCGCCGAGTCGACTCGCGAGGAGTCGCGCCAGCCAAACCAATTCGATCTCTGCGGTACAGGAATTCACCTTGTAGGCGGCGATCCTCGGGTTCTCTTTGTCGAGGGATACGAGTTCGAGCAGGTTCTCGCCTTCCGGCGGCCTGCAAACGGCCGCTAGTGTCCTTCCCCCCGCCGTCTTCAGCTTGAGCGCCTTGGACGGAACACGGTCCGCCAGTTGCGGATCGCGCAGAACCAGCGCGATACGGTCCGGTGTCACCGAGTAGAGTACCTGCCGGCAGTTCCGGTCCGCGTACGGTCGACTCTCGTCCTGTCGAGCTGGCTTGTCACATTCGAAGTACGCATGTTCGAGGCCCAGATCTGTGTTTGCTATGGCGGCTCGAGGCACCAAAACAAGCTCCCCGGACAGAAGGACGACAACAACTGTCGTAGCGCGCAAGATCCACATCGTTTCTCTCCGGACGGTTACCTTTTGATGTCAGTCTCGAACCTATTGGACGGACGCGAGCCTCTTTTTCTTGCAGAACGTTGTTCTTCGCTGCCGATCGCCGAGAATAGTGCTGTACGGGCGCGCGGTGTACGGGTAGGAAGATAGAGCGTCAGCGGGTCTGTGGTAAGGGCGGTGGGCGGCCGGGTGGTTGAAGTGAGCATTTTCCGAGCTCTTCGGGAAGGCTCCGGAAGATGCCGGCTTTCAGGCTTTGAGAGCGTTACGCGCGAACGCGCGACTACACCGAGCCGGAACGCGAGGCCACCGATCGTCGCTCTCACCAACGACTGCTAGCCCCTCAGAGAAGGACCTCTCCAGAGGCAGCTTTATCGCGGGTGTTCTGGAGCGAACGCAACGGCACTCGGCTCGGCGGTACTTGTAGTCGCAAAGTGACCGCCACTTTCATGAAGTGTGTTCGTCGGGCTAGGCGGACTTGAGCTCGGAAAGTGGGGCCAGTGTCCGTCTATCTCTTGGGAGTGCGAAAGGACGCGCGCCTGGCTGCCCGGAATTAGCGCCCTGGGAACCGCTGGCTTCGCGTCGTGTCACGTTCGATAACGGAGGCGGAGCATGCTTGAGGGATCAGCGACCCTGTTTGATGTCTTGGCGATCGTGATCGCGTTCTCGACGGTCATGCTGCTGCTCAGCTTGCTCGTCACGTCGATCGCCCAGGCGATACAGGCTGGCCTGCGACTTCGAGCGCGCAACCTGCAGTCAGGCCTCCGAGCCCTTGTCGAGCAGGAGTTCGGATTCTCGAGAGGAGGAGCTCGGCGGTTCGCCGCAACGCTCTTGAACTCGCCAGAGATTTCGGTACTCAAGAATCGCCGGGATCCGACGTCGCTCTTGGCCAGGTTTCTTGGGCCCGTTGTCTCTTGGGTCGAGCCCGAACAGCTCCGCGTCGCTATAGCCAACACAAGCGGGAAACCCGGTGTTGGAGAGCGCGGGAAGCGAGCAGGTTCAGAAGCTCCTGAGGATGGTAAGCCTGCCCGACTAAATGGTGAGGCTGCCGCCAAGCGCTTCATGCTCATGGATGCACCGCTCAAGAAGCGCTTTGCCTACTTCATGCGCATCGTCACAGTGGTTGTCGGTCTTGCGGTTGCGATCGTAATGCAGGTCGACGCGTTTGCCCTGCTCAAGCGACTGTCGACTGACCGCGAGTATCGCGGCGATCTTGTTGCACGCGCGGAGCAGGTACTCGAGTACGGCGAGGCACAGTTTGAGCGCGAGAAGGCACAAGATGTCTGTGCTGCAGCGCTTGAGGACTTGCTCTCGGCTCATCCCGATCTTCGCGGATCTGTGGTCGTTCTGAGCGGCGTGTCCGGCTTCCTAGAGGCATGCGAGGAGGACGTTGCAGATCAACTCGAGGGCGACGCCGATCGAGACGACCTGCTGGCCGAGTTCGAGGATTACCTGACAAAGCAGCTTGAGGCGCAACGTACGCGAGCGCTTGCCGACGCGGAAGAGACGATGGATCAGCTTGCAACGATCTCCATTACACCGTGGCGGCAGGGCACAGCGTTCTACTGGAACGGTGGGCTGCAGGCAAACGCGATACTTGGTGTGCTCGCTACCGCGATCCTGCTCAGCCTTGGAGCACCGTTCTGGTTCAACCTGCTGCAGAAGATGGTTGGGCTTCGGGACCTTCTCTCCCCACCACCGCCTGAGAAGAAGAAGGAGAAGGAAGGGAGCGCATCATGATCACGCGCTGTATCTGGACTGTTGCATTGGCTGGTCTTGCTTCGGTTGTTGCTGCACAGGATGTTGTTCCGTCTGAACGCGTGCGCAACTCGGTGACGGTGTTTGAGGAGGCGAGTTCCAGTAGTTCGCGAGTGGGTCGATTGCGGGTCGGGCAGCGAGCAACACTCATTGAGAACGTACCTCGATGGCGCGAGGTCGAGCTCGGCAACGGTCAGCGCGGCTTTGTGAGCAAGTCGTGGACGCGGGTTGTAGAGGGCGGTCTTGCGCCGCGCGCGCAGGACGAGCTGCGCATTCGCTTCCTCAACATCGGAGCAGGCACCTGCACTGTTGTCGAGTGCCCTGGACCCGATGCGCCGCCCATGATCGTGGATTGCGGCTCAGTTGGTCCAACAGATGCTGGCATGGATGAGGAGGACGCACGCCAGTACATCCAGGGCGTGCTGGCTAGTCACTCGCTGGCGCCAAACGTCGTGCTCAGCCACGCTCATGAAGATCACTACGGCTGGATCGCTGAGGTGCTTGCTGACAC
>JANQPS010000797.1 GCA_028285365.1 Thermoanaerobaculia bacterium
GGTGATCTTGGACGTTGGGAATCGAGACCACGACCCGTTCGTCGCTGCGAACGACGATGTCGGGAACAGTCGCGAGTGAGCGCGCGATCCTGTCCGAGAGCGTCTCCTTGACGAGCTGTAGGGTCTCTGCGCGCGAGAGGCCTTCGTGGGTGTCGAGCAGAGTGGAGAAGTCGGGTCGGTACGTCACCGTCACCCCGCCGGAGAGATCGAGCCCGAAGGCGATCGGTGAGTCTCCACGTGCGAGCGGGAGCAGCAGTGGGGGAAGCAGAAGGGTGAGAACGAGGATGAAGAGTAGGAGAGATCGGTACTGTCGAGTCATGAGTTGGCTCCACGATCAATCGGAGGCACGCTCGACCTGTCCCGACATCGGGGCAGTCGTCGGCGGCACGTCCACCGCACGGTGGCCAAGCAGGCGCACCGGGCTGCGGGAGCCGGCACCAGGACAACGTCCGTGGCTCGAGCGCAGGCGTGGATCGTCAGAGACGACGCAGTGGTTGCGGACGCCCCTTCAGGAGCAAGGCTCGAGGAGTGCTGTGCAGTCGGCTCCCGCGGAGCCGATCAGAGGAGCAGGACGCTGTTCAGCAGGTAGCGTGCGGGGGCCGCGAGCTCCTGCGTGACGTTGACCCGGTTCGGAGACTGTTGCGCCTCGAGGCGGTAGCCGTGCGTCGGTAGAGCAGCCTGAAGCGTATGGAGCTCTTGGGTTCGCGCTCGATCCGCGGTCTCGAGCGCCCCACGAGTTGACCGGAGGCCTTCTCTGTCGTCGACGGGAGCCGGCGGGTCTGGCGCTCGCAGCAGCGCCTCACACGTGGCGGCCTCGGCCTGCGTGCTCGCTGGCTCCAGAGTGGCGATCCAGCTCGCCATGAGGATCACCAGAGTCAGCAGGCTGGCCGTGTGCAGGCGAGATTGTCGCAGCCGTCTCATGAAATCAGGCTAGTCGCGGCGCGTGTGGGTGTCAACGACACGTGGTCGCCGAGACCGCGCAGGGGGCGTGTCGTGGCGAGTGCGCCCGCGCCGTCGAAGAGCCCGCGGAGCCCGGTTCAGGAGCATGGCGCAGGACTTGCCGGTCGCCGTCTCGACGAGTCCAGCGAGTCGAGTTCGACGGGCCGAGCGGAACCCCAGGCCTTCTCGTTCAGTGGCACTGCCAGGTGAGGCCGAGGGTCTGAGGATGCTCTGGGCACCAGACGACCAAAGCGACTCCTGCGTCTCCCCACATGAAGTCGAGTTGGTCGTTCGAGTCCAGCTGGAAGATCGCAGTGGTTGGCTTGTGACACTGAGGGCAGTCCGGGTACTCCGGGTACTGGACCCAGTAGGGTGCGCCAAGGAGCTTGTCGCCTTGGCTTGGATAGTGACCTTCGTACAGGACTTCCAACTCCGCATCCGAGAATCCGTGATTCTCGTCGCTCGTCTCGGGATCGTCGTAGTCAGTGACCGACTTCCAGCCGGTGATCTTTCTCGTCGCGATCTGGTCGGGCACCGAAGACGACGCTCGCTCGAGCGAGTCGTAGCCGAGGGTCCGGACCAGGCAACCGGGTGAGAACGCCTCCCAAGGCTGGCATTCGAGGCAAAAGAAGACCTGAAGCAGTCCTTTGGGGAACCGGCTCGTGGCCGCTTCGGGGAGTTCCTTCGAAGAGACCTGGAGGAACAGCGGCATGGGACGGTTGCAGCGAGCGCAGGTCGGTGCGTCGTCTGCCGTTTCGAGAAGCGGGCGTCCACCGAACTGGGATAGGTGGCGGGTGTCTTCCTCCGAGCAGATCGGCCGCCATGCGGTGACTCGGAACGATTCGAACCGTGGTTTCAGCTCGTCCCAAGACTCCTCGAGAGTGGGACCGGGAGGAAACATGCGTCGCCACAGAGCTCG
>JANQPS010000801.1 GCA_028285365.1 Thermoanaerobaculia bacterium
TCGGATCCGTAGGCGCCGGGGTGATGAAACCGCCGCCCCTTCACGCCGCCGTTCACGCCGCCCAGTGACGACCCAGGCCTCGACGAGTCGACCGCGGTCAACCGCTCATCGCCGAAGTCCTGGCGCACCTCCCCAGGCTCCCCTCTTCTCGACATGAGCTCGACCGAGTCCCAGGTAGAGGCAACGCCCACCAAGCCGTCCGGCGAGGCCCCGCTGAGCCAAGCGGCCACCGACGCCGCAGCCTCAAAGCGTTCGCCAGTCATCCGACATCGGCTCGTGGCGGCACTCGGCGTCGCGGTACTGGTCGCCCTTCCCTACTTCTTCGTCGACGTAGCCCCAGGCACGGACCTGCCACAGCACATGGCGCAGGTGAGACTCCTCGGTGATGCGCTCAGCGATCCAGGAGGCTCATCGTACGAGGTGCAGTGGTACACGCCTTACGCCCTGGTCTATCTCCCGCTGTCGCTCACCTGGCTGTTGTTCGAGCCACTGACCGCCGTTCGGCTCTCAGCCGCACTGATCGCCGTGCTCTGGATTGCGGCCGTACACCTTCTGGCGGCGCGCTTCGACCGACCTGTTTCGGCAGCCTGTCTGGCCAGCGTCCTCGTGTTCAACCAGACGCTCTACTGGGGGTTCTTGAACTTCCTGCTCGGCTTCGTCGTCTTCGCGTGCTACGTGGTCCTGCTCGATCGCAGGCGCCCCGAAAGCGCGTCGATACTGAGCAACGCACTGCCTATCCTGGTCGGCGCGCTCCTCCTCTACTCCACTCACGCCCTCTGGTTTGCCGTGGCGGCACTCTGGACCGGCGTCTCTCTCCTGCTCCACCCCAGCAGGAGCCGCTTCTGGAGTCTCCTGCTCGGTTGGCTCCCCGCCGGGATCCTCGCCGGACCGACCTTCCTGCTCTTCCAGTCGACAGCATCGTCGCCTGCCGAGTACTTCCGGCCGCTCATCCAGCGGATCGACCCCAGCCTCCTCCCAGAGGTTCTGTTCGGCGGCCTGCGCCATCCGATCGAGCTCTGGATCAGCCTCGCCCTGGTTGGTTACCTGCTCCTCGTCGTCATCACCAACAGGCGCGACTGGAAGCTAGGAGTCTCCCGCGAGCTCTTACTCCTGGCGGGTCTCCTCCTGCTGCTCTACTTCTTGCTGCCGAGTCGCTACACCCGAACGGTCTTGTTCAATACTCGCTTCTTCGCGCCCGCGGTCGCTTGCCTGCTACTCGCCTTGCCGCGACCCCGTATCGATCCGCGGGCAGCCATGGCCTATGCGTTGGCAGTTCTCGTGGTGTTCGTTTCGGTTACCGGCACGCAATGGGTCGCGGCCGAGCGCAACGAGCTCAGCGGCCTGCTGCCAGCACTCGAGGCCATCCCGGACGAACCGCTGATCATCGGCGTCAACACCATTGCCAATCGCAGTCGCTACTTCGACGGAATACCGTATCTGCAGACGGTCGCCTACTCCCAGGTTCTCAAGGGGGGAAGGCTTTCGTCCTCGTTTGCGGATTCGAGACTCAGCCTGGTCGTCTTCAAGGAGCCACGGCTGAGTCCGGCGAGTCGGATGCGCACGCCACTACTCGAATGGATGCCTGAGCGCGTCGTTCCGGACGACTTTCGTCCCTTCGACTTCGCCATGATCAGCGGTGGCGAGGCGACGCACCGCCGATTCAGTTCGATCCCGATACTCGAACCGGTGACCTCGACCGGGGTCTGGCGGCTCTACTCCGTCGACCCTGGCACTCTCCCTTGAGGTCGACCCTCGAGGTGGAGTCGCCCAGGCGTGAGCGTGGACTGTCGCGAGCTCGGCACGGTCATCGACCCGTCGAGCCGAATCCTCCCGACCCGCGTTCGGTGTCGCCCAGCTCGTTCTCGAGCTGCCAGTCGACGACGCAGACTGGAGCGACCACGAGCTGCGCGATTCGCATACCCGGATTGATCTCGAACGGTTCCGAGCCGAGGTTGGCGAGAATCACGCGAATCTCTCCGCGATAGTCACTGTCGATCGTTCCAGGAGAGTTGAGCACCGTCACGCCGTGCTCGAGCGCGAGACCACTCCGCGGTCGCACCTGGCCTTCGTAGTCGGCCGGGAGCTCGATCGCGAGTCCGGTGGGAACCAGGGCTCGATCGCCGGGAGAGAGCATCAGACTCTCGGCAACGGCGGCGCGCAGGTCGTAACCGGCACTCCCGGCCGAAGCCCGCGTCGGGAGATCCAGGTGACGACCGTGCTCCAGCTGATGCGCTCGCACGACGACGCGCGTCGGCAGAAGATCCTTCGAGTCGGACATCGTCGGTTGCAGTCTCCTCGAGACCGTCATCACCAGGCGGTCGTCAGTTGCGCCGGCCGCCGGGTCGCAGCTGAGTCGCGTTCGGACGATTTCCTGAGGCGGGACCCGTCAAACCGCCCGGCTGAGAGCCTCCGGCCGGCTGGGGTCCTCCGGGTGCGCCTCCTGCCGCCGGCACACCACCCCCCGGCATTCCGCCGGGTTGAACCTGGAGATCTTTGCGAAACGGCTTTCCGATCCACGCGGCAGTGACCCGCGGAGCAGCGCCATCACCGACGATGACCGGCATGGGCAACATGTCCGTTCGAAACTGCCACTGACTGTAGGTTTCCAGTCCCTGGAAGCTTCTCAGGGCCTTCTCACCACTCGCGCTGAAGACCCCGACGATCGGTCCTGTCGTGCGCCGGGTCGGCCCCCCCAGCCGCGACGACGATTCGCTCTTTGGTGCCGGCGGGATCGCCACCACGTTGCCACCTCCCGCACCCTGTGAGGCCTGGCTGCCCGGTGAACCGGCGAAACCGACCCCCGTCGGCGGGTTCTCGGCCAGCTCTCGGGCCGCCTCGCTGAGGTTCGTATTGCGGTTGCGATCGGCGACGCTGCCCGTCTGCGTCGTACCCGTCGCGTTCGCACCGCCCCCTGGACCGCCTTGAACCAGCAACCCCCAGTCACCACCGGTGATGGGATCCTTGAAGAGCTGTCTGATCGAGCGTGGCTCGCGCTCGACCAGCTCCTCGAGCGAAATCGGCAGGCGACCGTGGTTCTTCTGGAAGACGCGAATCGCCTCGGCATACTGAAAACCGCGAAAGATGAGCTCTTCCTCTTTCTCGCGCTTGGCGACATTGCTCCAGGTCGGCAACGCCACGGCGATGGCGATGTTCATCAGCGTGACCAGCACCATCAGAATGACGAGGTTGTAGCCCTGCTCACTCCAACGTGACGCTGGGGACGAAGACGTACGCTGGCAAGGCGTCACCATTCGCTGTACGTCCCGTCGCCGTCGAGTGACGGAATGTCGGAAGCCGATTGGACGTCGACCACACCGGGAGAACCGTCTTCGGGGAAGTCGGTCTCGGCTGCATCTTCACTGAGCTCTTCGAGGATCTCGATCCAGTCCGGCGCTCCCGTGAACGGATCCATGGGAACCGAGCGCAAGTACCCCTCGTCGACGAGAGCCTGCAGGCCCGGGGGGTAGTTGCCCTTGTCCGCGTAGTGCTGATCGATCGCATCGCGCATGGTTCGCAGATTCGTCTTGAGTGCTGCCTCTTGAGCTCGTCGCCGCGAATTGCTCAGACCCGGCACCACGACGGCCGCCAGAATCCCAACGATCGCGATCACGATGATCAGCTCGAGCAGCGTAAAGCCACGCTCGGATAGCGGACCCACGGCCCGAACTCGCTGACGCACCACTCCATCAATGCGTTTGAGCATCACCACTCCTCGTAGGCCACACCGTTGAGACCGACGCCCCGACTCAGAGAGTAGACGTCGAACACGTTGTCGCCACTCCACGACGATGAATCCGGACGATCACGCGTGCTGCGCATACCCCACTCGGCCTCTCCGGTCATGGGGTCCACAGGAATCCTGCGCAGGAAACGGATCTGTTTGTCGATCTGCCCGACCAGATCGATCGGCTCGATCAAGGTTTCGAGCTCTTGAGGGTAGCCGTCGGTCCCCAACTCGATGGGAATGAGGCCCGCGTCGGAGTACCGTTTGTACTCGTCGATCGCGTTGCGCATCTGTCGGAGATGACTTCGCAGCTCAGCCTCCTTGATCCGCTTGTGGGTGAACTTCGCAACCGGGAGTGCCACGCTCGCGAGGATGAGCATGATCGTACAGACCATCGCAAGCTCTGCCAGGGTGTAGCCAGCACTGCTCGACGCCGGAACCACCCGGCGCCGTCCCTGTGCTCGGTGACCCGACGGCCCGAGGCGTCCTGCGAAATCTGAGACTGCAACATCCATCACGCATCCATGGTCCGCGGCTTACGTCACGAGCCGCGATTGACGCGCGGCTTGTCGTCGCGTCGCACCCTGGTCTCTCCTTCCTCGATGGTCACACTCGCCACCGTATTGCCAAGCGCAGAACGAACGTTGTTCAGATCGGGGTCGAGCAGGTCCACGTCGCGCAGCTCCACGTCGGCAGTGCCGACTCCCAGTCCCCGGAACAGAAACACGACGACGTCACCGGATCCGTTGACGCCATCGACCTGCCCGAAGCGACTGGCGCCGACGATCATGCGTCCCACCGCGTTCGCGTCCGCGAGGACACCCGCCTGACCATCTTCGTCGAACCAGCTGCCGGCGCTGGCAGAAATGAACTGGAGGAGGTCCGCGTCGAAGCGGACGATCATCGGAACATGCGAGAACGCGTTGAGGGTGTTGACGCTGACCGTGACCTCGACGAACTCTCCCGGCCGAATGGGCGCCGACGGGCTCCTGATCCTGACCACCGCCGGGAGGTTCCCGGGATCGGGATCGATACCAGGCTGCTGAACGGCCTGAGCGGTTGCGAGCATCGGCACGAGATCGACCGCAACACCCAGAGCGCCGGCAAGAACTCCCGCCCCGAGACGGCCACCTGCCCCCTCGCGAGCCCCGAAGTCTTCGAGATCACCCGGCAACCTCTCCAAACGGACGCTGTTGGCCCCGCCGGGGGGGTCTTCCTGCTGCTGCTGCGGCGGAGGTCGGCGGTCGAGCGGATTGCGCGTCGGCGGTGGCACCAGCTCGGTACCAGCCGGCGGTGCATTCGCATCCTCGCCTCCCTGCTGGTCAGCCCCCGGACGCAGACCGCGTGGCAGCTGCTGCAGACGGCGGCGCATCTCTTCAGCCGGATCGGTGTCCTCGCCGTCTTCGTCGAAGGGACCTTCGACATCCGACTCGACTCGCGGACTCCCACCCTGGAAGGTGATGTTCGACTCTGTACCGACCCAGATCGGCGTCAGATCTTCTTCCGTGATGTTGGCGCGACGGATGATGTGCGGCGTCAGAGTCAGCATGATGTCCGTACGCTGGTTCTGCGACGACTTCCGCGAAAAGAGGCGGCCCAGGAGCGGGATCTCCGAGAGACCAGGCACGCCGGACTCACTGTTCGTCTCGTCAGAGCGAATCAGGCCGGCGAGGAAGTTGGTCTCACCGTCTTTGAGACGAATGCTGGTCTCGATCGTGCGAGTACCGATGATCGGTTGATCTCCGACCTCTCCAGCGACGTTGCTGACTTCCACCGTGATCTGAAGGGAGATCTCCTCGTTGTGATGCACACGAGGCTCGATTTCGATTCGGATACCCACGTCCTGGTACTGGAACGAGGTGATCGGAACGATGTTGCTGCCTACGGTGTTGGCGCTGTTGAAACTCGTGACGGGAATCGGCACGCGCTCGCCGATGTGGAGGCGAGCTCTCTCGCCTTCGCTGATGCGTAGCTGCGGTTTGGCGAGCGTCTGGGCATCGGTCGAGTTCTTGACGAAGTCGAACAAGAAGTTGGGGAGCGTGAGCAGCCAGCTGTTGCCGTCGAGATACTGGATGTCGTTGAGGCGCAGCGGCACGTCTTCGCCACCGTTGTCGAGCTCAACGCCAATCTGGTTCTGAGTCAGCGACATTCCCAGCTCTTGGAGCTTGACTGTGTTGAGCTGGAGGAGCTCCACGTCGACGACGACCTCCGCCTTGGATTTGTCGTTGGCCTGGATGATGCGCTCAGCGACCTTCACCTTGTCAGCGGTATCCCGCAGGATGATCGCGTTGAGCTGCTCGTTCGACGCGATCTTGCGCGAGTCGACGAGACTCCTGAGCATCGTCATCACTTCGCGGACGTCCCCGTTGGACAGGAAAAACGTCTGGATGATGAGGTCTTCGTAGTTGCGCCGGTTCTGAGGAGTGTCGGCGACGACGATGATCGAGTGCTCGTCCAGCACCTTGTAGAAGTGACCGGCGGTGCGCATCAGGATCTCCAACGCGTCGCGCGCGGTGACCTCACTCAGCTGAATGCTGATCTCCTGATCGCGCAGCTTGGGATCGAACAAGACGTTGATGCCGAAGGCCTTGCCCAACGCCTGGTAGATCTGCTTGACCGAAGCCGGTTCGGGGAAATCGACGTTGATCGGTTCTGGAGAGCGCGGATTGAGGACCGGCGGCTGGGCAAGCGCACCACTCTTGCGGTCTTTCATCTCCGCGATCGACTCGACCGTCTCACCGCTTCGCTGCGCCTCGACGATCTCGCGCATCTTGTTGAGCTCGCTCAAGGCGTACTGGTTGGTCGGATCGAGCTGCACGGATTGCTGGAGCTCGATCATCGCCTGCTCGTACTGTTCGGCCTCGCGGTACTCCTTGGCGCGCTCGAAGTGCTGATGCGACGCCTGGATCTTGGCCCGCATCAAACCACCGCGATACTTGAGATTGGCAGGGTCCGACGCGACCAGCTCCAGATACTCGAGAACCGCCTGGTCCCAGTCTCCCGTGACTTCGGCCACCTGAGCACGCCGGAAGCTCTTGTAGCCGCTGCAGGCACTGAGCGACAGCACCAACAGCGATGCCACGAGCGCCCGGCCGATTGGCGGCCGCTTGAATCCTGTCGAACGATCGTTGCTGTCGTGCTTCATGGTCATGTTTTCCGCTGGACGGCTCTCTCTCCGGTGAGACGCGGTTCCCCCCGAGGCCGCCTTTGATGACGTCGCGTCTCGGGAGGCGGTCTGAATGTCATACGGGTGAGGACCCATCACTATCTACTCCTGATGCCGGCTCTTCTACTTGCACTCATCTTCCGGGTTGTCTGACGGTTCGAGCCTACTTGGCTTCGGCCCCGTCGAGCGGTAGCCGCTGAGGTGGCTCGTCGGGAAACCCGACGAATGCCAGATCGACTGACTCATAGCCGATCGAGTGAACTTCGAACTTGCCTTTGACGACCTCGCCCCGCAGCGCGTTGATCACGGTTTCCCCGTCAATGAAGACAGCGATCCTACGACTCTCCGGTCCAAAACTGCCGATGTATTTGACATCGATCGCTGGTGGTCTCGGCCGATTGGCCTCGGGGTTGGGCGCGACCGCGGTGGGAACAGGCGTCGGGGCCGGAGTGGCCACCGCCACGGGAGCCGGCGTCGGGGTCGGTTCCGGGCGCGGCGGTTGGCCATAACGCCACGGGTCGCGACCGATGGTGAGCTCACCCGTGTTGGGAGCGAGGTCTCCGGTACGGAGCTCGACGACCTTCGTACCCAGCTGAGACGAAACGTCGACACGTCGCCCGGGGATACCAAACGCCTCTCCAGCCGCGGAGTCACGTAGCCAGTCAAAAGACCGGTATGCCAGAAAGCCGAGGAGGGCCATCAGGACCAGCAGCAGCAGGTTGCGGCGAAGCTCGCTATTCACAGCGCAGCAACCTCCTCGTCGCGACCGGAGAAGAGGGTGGTGAGCTCCAGCGAGATGTTGAGCTGAGGAGTACCCTGGGCAACCTCGATCTTCTCGAGCGCAACAAAGTGATCTGACAGCTCGAGGAAATTGATGAAACGACGCAGGTCGCCGTAGCTGCCCGAGACGGTAAACACGATCGATCGCTTGATCAGATCATGCTCCTCGATGGTCCGCTCGGGGTAGCCGATCGAGTCCGGGCGCAGACCTGCGCGTTCCGCCAGCTCCTTGACCTCACGCACGACCCCCGTGAAGCGTTCGCTCTCGGTCGCGAAGACCTCGTCGTAGAGAGATCCGATGCCGTCGCGACTGTTGCGCGCGCGTTCCACGACGCGCTCGAGCTGCACTCTCTGCGACCGCATATCGGCGAGCTCGCCTTGTTCTTCCTGATCAGCCTGATCCTTGATCGCCTCGACTCGCCCCGAGTAGAGCGCCCGATAGGTCGACAAGATCGAAACGTTGACGAGCACCAACAGCAGAGGAACCACCCACATCAAGCCGTGACGCTTCCAGAGATCGGTCACCTGAGCGAAGTTCATGGTCGCCCTCCCTGCCCCGCTGGCGCGCTCGCGCTCGGTAGCGAGAACTCGACCGGAGCCGGTGCCGCCTCGCCATCAGAATCGCCACGATCGACTCCTCCCGCCGTCGCCGACCGGAGAGGCTCGGCTCGCGGGCTGCGGTTGGTCGCCCGGCCATCAGTCCGAGCCGTCTCGGTTACTGCCGTCTCGGGCGGGGCCACCGCCTCGGTGGGCGACGCGGTCGGCGAGGGGCCTTCACCAGCTACGGCGTCCGGCTCGTTCAGCGCGTCGAACGCCGAGGGCATCGACGTCGTGATCGCCTCGTCGGCAGTTGACTTGGAGCGGTAGCGCGCGGTCATGGTGAAGGAGGTCTCCCCAGCATCGTTCCGGCGCTCGTTGAGCAGCGTCGGTGCCGCAAAGCCCGGATGCTCGAACAACGCGTCGACCATGTTCAGCAGCGCTTCACCGTTGGCCGCATAACCACGAATCTCGAGCTCGATCCAGTCTGGAGCCTCACTGTCCCGGCGCCGCTGACGTTGGTCCGGCGGACGCGGCGACAGGCTCGACAGACGCACCTGTATCGGCATGGCTTCGACCAGATCGTCGAACAAGCGGCTCCACGGAAAAGTCCGTTCCGCGATGCGTTCGTTGAGGTAGTCGGCTTTGGGGTTCATCGCCTGGAGATCGAAAGCCTTCAGCTCGTCGGACAGCTCGCGCAGGGTCGTCCCTTCGGTCTCGATGTCGTTGCGGACGCTCTCGAGCGCTTCGCGGCCCTCGCTGCTCCCCGACAAATAGCTCCAGAACAGCAGGCCGTTGATGACCGACAGGACGACAGCAATCGACCACAGGGCGAAGCCCGCCCGCTTGATCGGGCGTCGATTGGCAAACGGTTTCGACGCGAGGTTGAGGACCGACTGTCGGCTTGCCATCACGCAATCACCTGCAGGGCCGTCCCGAGCATCGGCGCCAGTCGCTGCCACGGCTCACTGAGACTGATGTTCTGCTGCCAGGGAAGGTCGGTCGATTCCACCTTCGTGGCTTGAACGCCGAGACCGCGCGAAACCCAGTCGAGCCAACCAGAGTCGTCCCGATCCGGCAGGATCAGAGCGCTCTCGAGCTCCAGGCCGTCGAGCTGCTCCTGGACGAAGCCGCGGGTCAGTCGCAGCTCCCTTTCGACCATCGGGCCTAGCACTTCAGGTCCGAGGCTGCCGTCGAGGACCTTCTGCCGGACGAGCACCGGGCGTCCGTCCTGAACGACGAGTACCGAGTAATCGGGCTCCCTGACGAAGATCTGAGCTACCAGACCAGGCTGCGCAAAGTTGGCGGCGCTCGCCAGCGACTCGTTGAGAATCAGGCCCAGATGGACCCCGCTTCTGGAAAAGGCCGCCTCGAGCTCGGCCAGCAGCACTTCGGCACCAAAACCGATCATGACGGGGCTCTCGCCGGCGCCCGTCGACTCCGCTAGCTCCACGGCTCGGATCCTGAGGTCTTCGACCCTGAAGGGCACGAGCTGCTTGAGTTTCCAGCGCAGCACCTCGGCCCTGGCCGTTTCCGAACCCGGCAGGTTCTCGACGTCGGCAAACGCCACCCGCAGCCAACGATCGGGCAGGACCAGCGACGCGTCGTTGACGGATTCTTCCTGCTGGCCGAGCCACCCTGCGAGGGCCTCTCCGAAGGCGCTCGGATCTTTGAGGGGACCACCCAGTGGCCCCTCGTGGAAGGTGTCCGGCCCCAGGTCGAGCTGGCTGTAGTCCAGCAGCTCCAAGCGGCCGTCTCCCTCCTGTTTGAAACGTGCGAGCCGCACAGCTCCCGAGTCCACCGCAAATACCTGCGGCGGCACGGGCCTCGGATCGGTTCCGAGGAGCCGCTCAATCCACGAAGGTAACTTTATTGATCTCACGAAGAGTGGTCACTCCCAGGCGAACCTGATCGAGGGCACTGTCCCTCAGAAAACTCATGCCCTCGGACGCTGCCACGCGTCGAATCTCGGACGCAGGTCGGCGATCGAGGATGAGCTCGCGAATGGTGTCGGATAGATCGAGCAGCTCGGAGACCGCCAGCCGTCCGTGAAAGCCGGTGCCGTTGCACTCGAGACATCCAGCGCCCTCGTAGAAGGTCCAGTCACGACACTGGTCAGGGTCCAGACCACTCTCTTCGAGCTCGCTGTCGTCGATCTGAATCTCGCGCCTGCAGTGTGGGCATATCTTGCGCACGAGCCGTTGCGCGAGCACGCAGTTGAGGGCCGAAACGAAGTTGTAGAGATCGACGTTCATGTTGAGGAAACGCCCCAGCACGTCGATCACGTTGTTGGCGTGTACGGTGGTGAAAACGAGGTGACCGGTGAGCGCCGACTGAATGGCGATCTGCGCGGTTTCTTCGTCGCGGATCTCACCCACCATGATCTTGTCGGGATCGTGCCGCAGGATCGAGCGCAGACCGCGAGCGAACGTGAGTCCCTTCTTCTCGTTCACCGGGATCTGCGTGATTCCCCGGAGCTGGTACTCGACCGGATCTTCGATCGTCACGATCTTGTCTTCCGAGGTCTGGATCTCGGACAGCGAGGCGTACAGAGTGGTCGTCTTTCCCGATCCCGTCGGGCCAGTGACGAGCACCATGCCGTAAGGCTCCCTGATGAACTTGCGCAGCTTGCGCATGGTCTCATCGTCGAAGCCCAGAATGTCGAGACGCAGGTTCTTGAACTCCTGGTTCATCGACTCCTTGTCCAGGATTCGGATGACGCTGTCTTCACCGTGCACCGACGGCATGATGGACACGCGAAAGTCGATCGTTCGTCCCTGGACTCTCAGCTTGAAGCGACCGTCCTGCGGAATGCGCTTCTCGGCGATGTCCAGCTCCGACATGACCTTGATCCGGCTGATGATGGTCTGATGGTGGCGCTTGTCGATCGGCTCCATCGCCTGATAGAGGACACCGTCGATCCGATACTTGATGACCACCTCGGACTCACGCGTCTCGATGTGGATGTCACTCGAGCGCCGCTGAATGGCGTTGAAGATGGTGGAGTCGACCAGCTTGATGATCGGACTCTGGTCGGCGCTGATGCGGTCGATCGACAGCACCTCGTCACCTTCGTCATCTTCCTGAACCAGCTGGATCCGAAAGTCCTCGCTGGCGTCGTCGAGCACGCGCTGTGCGCTCTCGGACTTCTGCAGAATCTCCTCGATGAGCGACGCCGAGCCCACCTTGGCCTCGACTGGCTGGCCGAGCTGCAGCTCGAGCTGGTCGAGACGCACAACGTCCGACGGGTCAGCCATGATCACCGCGAGGCGACCCTCGAGCTGAGCCTCTGGAATGAACGCGTAGCGAAGCATCAGCTCGAACGGGATCCGACGAAACAGATCGTTGTTGATCCGAAAGTGCTCCAGGTCGACGTAATCGAACCCGTAGCGCTCAGCCAACGCGAGGGTGTGGCGATGCTCCTCGATCTTGCGCGCGTCGGTCAGCAGCTGGGTGTCGATCTCGGCCTGGGCCGTGGTCTCGACCGAGCCTTGGTCCATGACGACAGTGCTGTCTGGATCCTGGGTCATAGCCACCTTTTCCCTCTTGATCTCGAGCGCTTCATCACTGCATCTTTCCCAGAACGCTGAACAGCGGCATGTACATGGCCACCAGCAGCAGAGAGACCGTGGCCCCCATCAGCACCAGCATGATCGGCTCGACGAGCGACAGCAGGCGCTCGATACGCGTCTCGATCTCCTCGTCGAAGAAGTCCGACACGTTACCGAGCATCTCGTCGAGTGACCCGGTCTCTTCTCCCACCTTGATGAGATTCACCGACAGGTCGGTCATCGCCCCGGTCTCGTCCAGAGATTCGTGAAGGGAAGCACCTTCCCTCACCTTGGTGATCACCGGCTCCAACGCGTTGCGCAGAAAAGCGTTGCTCACCGCGCTGACCGCCACCTCGAGACTCGGAACGAGTGGCATCCCTCCAGCCACCAGCGTACCCAGCGATCGACAGAACTCCGACACGGAGAACCGGTGGAGCACGGTTCCCACGACCGGGATCCCGAGCTTCCGACGATCGAGCCAGAGCCTCCCGATCTCGGTCGACACGAACCGACGGAGCAGGAACACACCGACGACGATGCCGATCAACACCCAGGTCCCCTGCTCTTGAAAGAACAAAGAGATAGCGAGCACGATCCGAGTCGGAAGCGGCAGCTCCACGTTCATGGCGTTGTAGAACACCTCGAACCGCGGGATCACGAAGACCACCATCACCGCGACCATGCTGATGGACAGCGTGATGAGGAGCAGTGGATAAACGAGCGCGCTCGTGATCCGCTTGCGGGTGTCCATCACGAGCTTCTGGTAACGGACGAAGCGACGGATCATCTGCTCGAGCTCGCCACTGCGCTCGCCGGCCATCAGGGTCGACGTATAGAGACGGGGTAGAACGTCTTCGTGCCCATCGAAGGCGGCGGACAACTCCTCACCGCTTTTGACCCGCTCCCTGACGTCTTCGAGGATCGCCTGGAAATTGGGAGTGCGTTGGCGCTCGAGCATCAGGTCGAGGGCCTGCAGGAGGGGCAATCCGGCCTTGAGGAGGCCAGCCAGCTCCTGGTTGAAAGTCAGGAAGTCGAGACTGTTGATCGATCGTCTTTGGGTCAGCTTCGGCAGCCGCAGCTCGAAGCCGCGGCGCTTGACCTCGAAGACGTGATAGCCACGACTCTCGAGATCGCCTCGAACAGCGCGCTCGTCACGAGCCTCGTTGACCTGCTCGAGGATACGCCCATCAGGAGTGCCGATGCGACAGACGAACTGGGTCATGCGCGGCGCTCCGGCACGCCGTCGGTCCGAGCCCGCTCAGGCGCGACGCGCTGCGGCTCGCGATCAGATTCCCTATGACACACCAACACAACCGACCCCCGCAGAAAGAGCTACTCGCCCAGCTCCGAAGAAACCTCGCCCACATTGTCATCGAAGCTCACCGCGACCACGAGCCCGCTCTCGCTGCTCTTGTCTTGGGAGACGACCACCACCTGCATCTTCTGCTCCTTGAGATTGAGACTACTGTGGAAGATGCGCCGCTCGAGCCCGCCGTCTCGACGAAAGACCTCAAAACCGTGGAGCCGGAGGAAACGGTCCATCAGGACCGTACCGACCTGGAAACGCACGCCATGTCTCGGGCCCAGCGGTACGTCCACCTCTCGTCCCTCACCGCTCTCGCGCGGCCCTCCACCGAGAAGCTCGTAGCTCGTGAACTGGAGAAAGTAGCCCAGCGCGTCGACGAGCTCGGCGGGCAGTCCAACTGCGTTCTCTTCGGGAGGGCGCGACGAGCGCGTGGCCCGCAGCAGGTAGATCCGCAGATCGATCGTGCGTTTGGGATGGTCGAAATCCGCAAGCACCGGCCCGAGGCGTTGCCAGACGCTCGGATGATCACGAATGATGAGGGTATTGGTCTCTTTCTGTAGCGAGACGGTGCCTCGCGATGACAACAGCGGCTCGACGAGCGGCAGGGCCTCGCGCGCCGGCTGATTCTCGAGCTTGTGCGCGTTGAGAACCAGAGTCTCGAGTACCGACTGCCCCGCCAGCTCGCCGGCTTGCAGGGCATCCGCACCCGCAGGCTTGGGAGAGCCCGGCTGACCGGCAGGCTCGGCTTGCGACGATTCGAGTGCGTTCAACGAGTCTCGGTCGATGACAAAGACACTGAGCACGACGGCCGCGACCAGACTGGCGAGCGGCGTCCCGGACCACCTGCGACCCGGCACGCGGCGCGACGCGGTCGGCATACCGAACAACTCGGCAAGTCTCATCACGCAGGGCGACTGATAGGCCATCGAAGTCACGCAGTGGACTCTCGCTCGGCTCTGGACGCTCAGAGCTCGAGCTCGGAGTCGACGACCCAGACGAGATCCCACTGGGCTCCTGCCAGCTGAAACTCCACCGAGCTCGACTCCGCTACCTCGAAACCGCCCGCGAGGTCTGCGACCAGAGTCATGTCGACTACCGGAAGGGAATCGAGATGTTCCTCCAGCTGCCTGACGACCTGGGCATCTGCGTCGAGTGTTGCCAGACCAGACGGACCGTCGGACGAAGCCACGACTCCACCGACACTCGGGCCAGTGGCATTCGGGACTGTGGCACTCGGGCCAGTCGCATTCGGGACAGTGGCATTCGGGACAGTGGCACTCGGACCCAAGGTACTCGCGACCTCGACGTTCGACGTCGCTGCGCCCGCAGCGACCTCTCCCGTGGACTGGTTCGAGCGCAGCCCAAGGAGGCCGGCACCCAGCACGAAGGTCACGGTGGCCGCCGCGACGGCGGTACCCCAACGGCGGGTGGTGCTCGCCCTCTGCTCCCTCTGCTCCCTCTGCTCTTTGATCAGGCTGTCGGAGCGCCGCAGACTCCGCGCGCCGCGAACCCGCGACACCATGAGCTCCGCCTCGTCCAACTCGAGGTCGGGACCTTCCATTCTCGAGAACACCGAGAGCGGATCGACTGCCGTCGACTCCTGACGGCAGCGACTGCACGAGCGACTGTGCTCGATCGCGTCCTGCCATCGCTCATCGCGCGACCCGGCGGACAACTCCCGCCAGTCAGGACAGGCCATCATGCCTTCCTTTGGCCACCACGGCGGCGCGACCCGAGAATCTCTCATCACGAGATCGAAGAGGCGAAGGGGGCCAGGACGTGCCTCTCCCTTCACCGGTCTCTTCGCCGGCGGACCGTGTATCGCGCCCATCAGGCCGCTCACCGGCCGGTGCATACTCGGGATACCGCTCGAGCAGCTTCGAACGCAGGACCTTGCGAGCGTTGAACAGATGGTTGCGCACCGTGGATTCCTTGCAACCGATGATCTCCGAGACCTCCCGCGAACTCAGCCCCTCGATCTCCCGCAACACGAAGATGGCTCGTTGCTTCTCGGTCAGGTCACCGGCGAGCTCCTGAAAGATGCCGTCGACTTCTTTCTGACCGAGATCACTCAGAAGGCGCCTGGCGCCAGCCTCTTCGCGATGCTGCAGGTGGAGTCGAAACGGCTCCTTGAGACGATCCCGACTGCGCTGCGACCGCAGGTGGTCGATCGCGAGATTGGTGGTGATTCGGTAGATCCAGGTGTTGGGTGCCCAGCGCTCGCTGTAGTTCTGCCGATGCTCCCAGAGCCTCAGAAACGCCACCTGAACGACATCGCGAGCCTCCTCGAGATCACCGACGACGCGGTTGGCGACCTGAATCAGAACTCCCGTCTTTCTGCGGATCAACTCGTCGAGGGCTCGCTCGTCCGAGTCTTTGAGGAGAGCCAGGAGCTCTTTGTCCGACAGTTCCTGGATCGGCGTCTCGCGGCGACTCGAGATCAGGCGAGCGATCATCAGCGACCGCTCCGACGAGAGAGGCCCCAAGTCAGCTCCAAAGAGCTGAGCTGCGACTGAAAACGGACGGTCTGAGAGGGGCTCATCGGATGTCTCGCGGCAACGGCACTGGACCTGGTGAGGAGTTTTCTGAGTTTTGCGGCCATCTGGGTCTTACGGCCATCTGGGTTTTGCGGCCATCTGGCGGTTCTTCTGTCGGTGACCTCGACTTGAGGTTCTACGGAGGTCAGCAGCGGCGCGTCCAAGGCGTGGAGCCAACTGATCCGAGAACCACCGAGCTCACGTGCTGAAGACAGAGCGAGAGCTGACGCAGAGGTCAGCACCAACAACGGATTATACTGGCTCGCCGGCGGCCAGCGAGACGTTTCGCGAGCCCTGAGCGCCCTGGCCTGCATGCAGACGAGAACCGTTCCACATGATGGACAGGACTAGGCGGATGGCATGTGGATCCTCTATCAGCTAGCGCTGTCCGCCACACTCCTGCTCGGTGCTCCGTGGTGGCTCCTGCGAAGACGACCGAGCCGTCGCCTGATCGCTCAGCGATTCGGCAGCTATCCCGAAGTCCCGGACGGCCACGACCTCTGGATCCACGCCGTGTCGGTGGGTGAGGTGGCGGTGGCTTCGGACCTGGTACGAGCGCTACCTCGGTCCATCTCCCTCGTGGTCACCACGGTGACCCCGACCGGGCAGGAGCGCGCGACCGCCACCATGGGAGACCGCGCCACCGTCGTCTACTTCCCGCTCGACCTGAGCCCCTCGATCCGATCTTTTCTCGAACGCCTGCGACCCCGTGCCCTCGTCCTGGTCGAGAGCGAGCTCTGGCCGCTGCTTCTCGAGACGACGCGTCGCCGGGACATTCCCACTGCGCTCGTCAACGCCCGGATCAGCGATCGCAGCTTTCGGCGCCTGCAACGCTTTCGACGACCGGCGAAGGCTCTGCTACTCGGCAAGATCGATGCAATCGGAGCACAGAGCAGCCAGGATCTCGCAAGACTCGAAGCGCTCGGGGTCGAGACCGACGTGATGACGCTCACCGGCAACCTCAAGTACGACGCCGAAGAACCGCCCCGGCTGCCTGCTCTGGAGTCCGCCGTCCGTACTCTTGCCGACGGCCGCACGATCTTCGTCGCCGGATCGACCATGCCGGGAGAAGAGCAGCACATCCTCGATGCACTGCGCTCGTTACCGAGTGGGAGTGCTCTACTGGTGCTCGCGCCAAGGCATCCCGAGCGCTGCGACGCTGTAGTTCGTCAGATCGAACAGCTCTCGATCCCTCTTCTGCGTCGCTCCACCCTCGACCTGAAAGCCACGGACGAAGGCACCTCTCCTCAGGAAATACCGAACGGGATCGACGTGCTCGTTCTGGACACGCTTGGCGAGCTGGCTTCGATCTATCGCCTGGCGGACGCCAGCTTCATCGGCGGGACTCTCGTCGACACGGGTGGTCACAATCCCCTCGAGGCAGCTCGCTTTGCCAAACCCGTGTTCGTCGGCCCCTCGATGCACAACTTCAAGGAGATGGCCGATCACTTCGACGAGAGCAACGCCTGGATCAGGGTCGAGAGCTCGCAGGACCTCGCGACCTCCTGGCAGCGGATCGTCGAAGACCACCAGGCTTTCTCCGACACAGCGAGGCGCGCTCGTGAGCTCGTCGACAGCCACCGTGGAGCCTTGGATCGCACTCTCGTCATGCTCGAGCGCATGGGCGCCCTACCCGAGCGCTGACGTGTCCTCGTCCTCCACCTCGATGGCCAAGGTCCCACCCAAGCCGCCGTCACGCTCACCTTGGCAGACCGTCTACTCGTGGCTACTCCAACGGCGACGGTCCTACTGGAGTGCTCGCGCCCGTCGACTACCGCGGCCTGTTCTGAGCGTCGGCAACCTGCACTGGGGAGGAGGCGGCAAGACGCCATTTGCGGCCGCTCTCGTCGAACATCTCTGTCAGCGCGGCCTACGCACGGCTCTGCTCTCGAGAGGCTATCGCCGCAAGACCAAAGGAACGCTGGTCGTGAGTACCGGGGAAGGGCCGCTGGTCGATGTCAAGAGCAGTGGCGACGAGCCGTACGAGCTGGCCGTCCGCCTCGCCGGCCGCTCCGGAAGCGTGATCGTCGTCGACAGTGATCGCTATCGTGCCGGTCGCGAGGCGCTTCGAGGGCGAGACATCGACGCCTTCGTGCTCGACGACGGCTTCTCGCACGTGCGTCTTCATCGCGACGTCGAGATCCTCGTCTTTCCTTCGCACGATCCGTGGGGTGGCAGTCGGCTACTCCCCTCAGGACGACTTCGCGAGCCCTTGGCCACGACCAGGCGAGCCCATGCTGCCGTCATGACTGGCGCTCTCGCCGACGCGTCCGCGCTCGCGCGAGGACTACGACTCCACGGCTACGACGGACCGACGTTTGCGGCCCCCGCGCGCTACGAGCTGACGAATGGCGCCAACGCAGAGGAGCTCGCGACGCAGCCGCGCGCCGACCGCCGAGTGGTGCTCGTCAGCGGAGTCGCGAATCCGGGCGCCGTCGAAGATGCTGCACGTTCGCTGGGTCTCGCGCCCGACCCGCACCTCGTCTTCCCGGATCATCACGACTACCCGGCCCGCAGCATCGAAACGATCCGACGCGCTACCCGAGACCTCCCGATCGTCACGACAGCCAAGGACTTCGCAAAGCTGGCAGGCCACTTCGAGACGCCTCCGACCGTGCTTCGCCTGCGCTGCGAGCCAGAACCCGACCTTCGCAACTGGTTGGACGAGCGACTCGACGCCCTGACGACCTAGCGCGAGTACCGCATCACTCCACCAGCAGGTCGACGCCAGGCCGTTGGCAGGCTGCTCTAGTTGGGGGTGATCTCGAACAGGGGATCGCCGCCGTCGACGGCCTGACCTTCTTCGACCAGCACCGACGAGACGACTCCCGCTTGCTCGGTCGCGATCTCGTTCTCCATCTTCATGGCTTCGAGAACCAGGATCCCTTGCCCCGCTTCAACGGTGTCACCTTCAGAAACCAGGATCTTGACTACGCGTCCCGGCATGTACGCCTCGACGCGAGCACTACCCCCGGCACCGCTACCGCCTCGTGACTCCGCGGCCAGCATGGCCAGCGGATCGAGGACTTCGACATCAACCGTCCGTCCGCCGATACTGACCGAGTAACGATCAGCCCCGGCGCGCTCGCCTTGCCGCGAGACGGCGACCTCTCGCTGACGGCCTTCGACGACGAAGCTCAGGTCGCGAGGGTCGCCCGACGCGTCGATCTCGTACTCGCGCCCCCCGATGCTAAATCGCCAGCCGCCCTCGATCTCTTCGAGATACGCTTCTTCGTGATCGCCGCTTCCAGCGCGCAGGAACATCTTCTGCTTCGTCATGGAGTGCCGCTCCGCAGGGCTTCGCGCCGTGCAACGAGTCCCCAGCGACTTCTCGCCGATGCCTTGGGGCCGGCGCTGCTCGCGCCACCGCGACTTGCGGACGATTGGAGATGATGACCAATCGCCGCTGCGGCGAGCGCCAGGTCGACAGACTCGGCGTCGGACAGCTCGCCGGCATTCAGAACACCGTCGGCCAGTTTGCGATCGAGCATGCCGATGTCCATCTGGCCGCTTCTGAAGTCACTGTCCGCAAGGAGCGCTTCGAAGAGAGGAACGGTCGTGCGCACCCCTTCGATCACGGTCTCGCTGAGGGCCCTTTCGAGACGACGACACGCTTGCTCGCGATCACTTCCCCAGACGATCATCTTGGCGAGCATCGGATCGTAGTGAATCGACACTTCGCTGCCTTCGAGCACACCACTGTCGTTGCGCACTCCCGGCCCTTGAGGCCAACGCAACTGTCTGATCAGCCCTGGCGACGGGGCGAAGCCGTTGAACGGATCTTCGGCGTAGATTCGCACTTCGATCGCGTGACCGCGAGGCTGAACTCCTTCCAGGTCACCAGGCAGCTCCTCTCCACGAGCGACCCGCAACTGCATCTCGACCAGATCGACGCCCGTGACGAGTTCAGTCACCGGGTGCTCCACCTGCAGTCGCGTGTTCATCTCGAGGAAGTAGAAGTCTCCGGACTCCTCCAGCAGGAACTCGACCGTCCCGGCTCCGGAGTAGTCGACGGCTTTGGCAGCACGCACCGCTGCTTCGCCCATACGCTGACGAAGATCCTGATCCACCACCGGGGAAGGAGCTTCTTCCACCACCTTCTGGTGCCGACGCTGCAACGAGCATTCGCGCTCACCGAGCGACACCACGTTGCCGTGATTGTCACCGAGCACCTGGATCTCAACGTGCCGGGGCTGTACGACGTACTTCTCGACGTAGACCGAGCCATCCCCGAAACTGGAGGTCGCTTCAGAGGTCGCGGCCCGAAACGCGGACTCGATGTCTGCCTCGTCATGAA
>JANQPS010001101.1 GCA_028285365.1 Thermoanaerobaculia bacterium
CTGAGGCTCCTCGCATCCACGCTCCGGGACCCGCAGCGCTGCCGGTCGGATGTCCGACTCGGCTCGGACTCGCGGTCACCCACTGGCACGAGCGGTGACGGGGTCGCGGGCGAGCCAAGCCAGCCGGCCGAGCCTGCATGACGGCCGAACTCAGCTGGTCCGAGCAGAACGTCGTACAGAAACCTGAGCTTCCATGAACACTCCTGAACTCCATTCCAACAGGCGACCCGGTGCACTTGGCAGTTCGGCCGGCCGCGAACGAGGGAGCGCCTCGCGTGGAGGGTGGGAGCCAGTGGCACTGGTGTCGAGTGTTGCGTTGACTCTTGCGCTGGTCGGCTGCGCCGGTCCCGGAAGCCTTGGGGAAGCTGATGGATTTGTACGGATCGATGGGTCCAGCACGGTTTTTCCGATCACCGAGGCGGTTGCAGAAGAACACGGGCGGCGCCATCCGCTGGTGCGCGTAACGGTTGGAATCTCGGGGACGGGGGGAGGCTTCGAGAAGTTCTCTCTCGGAGAGATCGACATCAACGACGCGTCGAGACCGATCAAGTCGTCAGAGGTGGCCACGACGGCTGACCGCGGTGTCGACTTCGTGGAGCTGCCGATCGCCCTCGACGGCTTGACCATCGTGGTGCATCCAGAAAACGACTTCGTGGACTACTTGACGCTCGAGGAGCTGAGTGCGCTCTGGCGGGTCAACAGTGAGGTTCAGACGTGGCGCGACCTGCGCCGCGAATGGCCGGAGCGACCGATCTCGCTCTACGCCCCTGGCACCGACTCCGGCTCCTTCGACTACTTCACCCAGGCAGTCAACGGGCGCGCCGGCTCGTGCCGTAGCGACTTCGTGGCGACCGAAGACGACAACGTGATCGTCCAGGGCGTGGCCGGCGACGTGGATGCCCTGGGCTTCTTCGGTTACGCGTACTACCGGGAGAACGAGGAGAGGTTGCGCGCGGTGCCGATCGACAGCGGGAGAGGTCCGGTGACGCCGAGTGCAGTCACGATTCGGGACGGCTCCTACGCTCCACTGACGAGGCCGCTGTTGATCTATGTCTCGCTCGCGGCTGCCGATCGCGTCGAGGTGGCCAACTTCGTCGAGTTCTATCTCGATTTTGCGTCTGAGCTGACGACCGAGATCGGATACGTGCCCCTACCGGACCGCCTCTACGAGGTCGCGCGCGAGCGATTCGTCGACCGGAGGGTGGGCAGCCTCCTCGAGGAGTCGCGTGCCGAGGACTGGACGACCCTGCACCAAACCCTGATGAGGGCATTGAGTGCAACGGGGGTCGAGGGTTGAGTACCGATCCATCCGTCGTGCGCGTTCTGAGGCGGCCGGGAAACCGTAGCCGAGAGCTGGGTGAGGCAGTGATTCGGGGCCTGCTGCTGCTGTGCGCACTGGTCTCGGTCTTGACGACCTTGGGGATCGTCTTCGTTCTGGCACGCGAGGCCTTCGGCTTCTTCGTCGAGGTTCCCTGGCACCAGTTTCTCTTCGGCACGCGTTGGACGCCGCTCCTTGAGCCGCGCTCCTACGGGGTCCTACCACTCGTGGCCGGAACCATGATGATCGTCATCGGATCCAGCGCCATTGCCGTACCGCTGGGACTCGCCAGCGCCATCTATTTGAGTGAGTATGCGAAGCCCAGGGTGCGCACCGCTCTCAAGCCCGTGCTCGAAGTGCTGGCTGGAATACCGACGGTCGTCTTCGGCTTTTTTGCGCTGACCGTGGTGACCCCCTTGTTGCGCGCCATCGTGCCTGGAGTGGGTGTCTTCAACGCAGCGAGCGCCTCGATCGTCGTGGGCATCATGATCCTGCCGATGATCATCTCCCTGTGCGACGACGCGCTACGCGCGGTTCCGCAGGACCTGCGTGAGGCCGCCATGGCGCTCGGCGCCACTCGCATGGACACGTCGCTGCGGGTGGTGTTGCCAGCTGCGCTCTCGGGGATCTCCGCCTCCGTGATGCTGGCGATCTCGCGGGCCATTGGCGAGACGATGGCGGTGACGCTGGCCGCCGGCGCCACGCCCCGAATCACGGCAAACTACTTCGAGAGCATCCAGACCATGACGGCGTACGTCGTTGCGATCAGTCTGGGAGACGCTCCATCGGGTACGACCGAGTACCGGACCTTGTTTGCGGTGGCTGCACTGCTGTTCGTCATGACGCTGTTCATGAACCTCCTGTCTGAACGTGTCATGAGGCGGTTTCGGGAGACGACGGGATGAGTCGGCTCCAATCCGGTCCGGGGCTACGGCACCGACGTTTTCTCTCTCGCGCCTTTCGCTGGGTCTGTTTTGGCCTGACTCTGGTCGGGATCGCCTTTCTGGCGGTGCTGCTTCTCCAGGTGGCTCGACAGGGCTGGAGATGGGTCGACTGGCAGTTCCTGACGTCATTCCCGTCGCGCAACCCCGAGAACGCCGGGGTCAGGGCCGCCATCGCGGGAACACTCTGGACCATCTCGCTGACCGCGCTCGTGTCGGTTCCGATCGGAGTGGGGGCGGCTCTGTATCTCGAAGAGTATGCCCGGCCCGGTCGTTTGAGGTCCCTGATACAGCTCAATCTTGCCAACCTCGCCGGGGTTCCGTCCGTCGTGTACGGAATCCTCGGGCTGGCCATTTTCGTGAGGGGGATGGGCCTCGGGCGAAGTGTGCTCGCGGGCGCGCTGACCATGAGTCTGCTCATCTTGCCGATCATCATCATCGCTGCGCGCGAGGCCATTCGATCCGTCCCGCAGGAGCAGCGGCAAGCGGCCCTAGCCCTGGGGGCAACGAGGTGGCAGACGATTCGTCATCATGTGCTGCCTTCGGCTCTCCCGGGTATCCTCACGGGAATCATCCTCGCGCTGTCTCGCGCCAT
>JANQPS010000807.1 GCA_028285365.1 Thermoanaerobaculia bacterium
CGGTCACCGACCCCATTCCCGTCTGTGCAGATACTATCCGGGATTAGAAACTGACGACACCCCACAGTCCCGACGCACTGTAACGCCGCCCACGCGCCCCCTTACTACCCGATCACGACTCGAACGCAATCGGAGTTGATGGGCCTCACAGTCGCGCGACAGAAGAGCTCGTCGCCTACCCACCGACGCCGACGGGCCCGCGTCGTCAGCGGCAGATCCCCCCGCTGACCATCTCGGGGGTCGCCAGCGGCCGATGACTTCCGACGAGCCGCTGGAAGAAGCCACGGGTGTAAACCCGTACCATGATCCGGCGCGATGGACCGGGGAACTCCAAGACCTCGATCCGCTGTAGCTCGTTCGCCATGGTGCCCTGAAGCACCATGGTTCGTTCTTGTCGCGCCCGGATCAGCCGCTCATCGATGAAGAAGCAACCGACTCTTCTGAGGAGATGAGCCGGGTAGTTCCGCTCCAGGATCAGCTGTAGCGACCAATTGTCCGTGACGCGGGCAAGATCGTCCCGCTCGACCACAGCCCCGTGCCGGTAGTAGTGCGCGCCCGCACGATCTTCGAGTCGCCGAGTCTCGTGTTCGATCATCCTGTCCATGACCGGATCGGGCATGAGCTCGAATGCATGACGTTCCTCGTCATCGGGCACAAGCGTCGTGTCGAGCGGCACGTATCCGAACGCTTCGATGACCATGCGCAAGGGTACGTGTTCGTACACGTCATCCAAATCGAAGCGGCCGAAGAGGTTGCTGCGCTCTTCATGCCCCTGGCTGGTGATTACCCGAGCGTCCAGCACATTCGACTCGGTTCGCGGATCCCTGACGCGACCGTCGAAGTCCAGCGTGCTCAAATCAACGCTGATCGAATCGATCCGCACCGGGTCAGGATCGAGTGCCACCTGCACGGTGAGCGCACCATCGACGACCACCGATTGTGCCGCGGTCACGTATCCGAAGGCTTCAACCCGCAATGTGTACTCGCGTGGGGCCACGTCGCTGAAGGTGAATACCCCATCCACCCCGGACAAAGCAGATCCGTGATCCTCCAACGTGACGATCGCATTCTGGACTCCTGAGCCCGTGCTCACGTCGAAGACCCTGCCGAGCACATCCACACCGACCTGTGACTCGACCGACGCAGGAATGACGGTAAGCAGTAGCGCGACCACGATGGGGCGAGACAGGGGTCCCGTCACCGGCGACGGAGTTGCGTTCCGGCGACCACGCAGGCTAGGCGTCGCGGTCATTCGGATCGACGGCTGGCAAGCCCCGGCTCCGAGTCGCCAAGACGCGATTGGCGATCGCTTTCACGTGCGGCAGCTGAAGCATGGAGGTGTGCTTCGCCGGGATCACCAGCGAGGACAAGGTGGGTGCATGCCGACTCCAGCCGTTCACTGCTCGTGCGAGCCTGGCCCTGTTCCCGTCCGGACCCAATCCAGCGTCGCCCGCCAGCACGAGGTCCACATGGCCCTCATACGACCGTTCCGGCACGTACGTCGTCCGTACGCAGCTCGCGAAGTGCTTTACCGCGCCC
>JANQPS010000828.1 GCA_028285365.1 Thermoanaerobaculia bacterium
GGCCTCTCCCGCCTTGTCGTGCTGACCTGCGTGTGCGTATGCGGCAATCTCGATCGCTCGCTCTAGGGTCGCCATGGTCGGGACCAGCCTCGCTTCCATTCAGGTTTCGCTTCGTTACGCGGAGAGGACAACGCTACCACCAGGTCGGTGCCAGCCTCGTGGTCGTGCGGCCGTGCCGGGCGCCAAGCGCGGTGCCAGCCTGATGGTCGCCTCGTGGCCTAGGCCTCTTCGAGGCCGTGCTTACTCTGGTGCTTCGTCAAATCGTTGGGCGTCACGGTGAAAGAAGACCTGGCGCAGACCGTCGGACTCCTTCTTGAAGACTGTGGTGAAGCGCACATCCACCCTCTGCAGAGCCTCTCCGGGCATCTTGATCTCCTCGGTGAAGACCCCCCAAGCGAAGCCGAAGTCGGAATCAACGGTGGCGTCGATCTCCTCGTCGACGATCCTGTAGGACTCCACCCTGGCGAAGAACGGACGAATCGTCTCTGCCTGAAACTCCTGAGTCTCGCCCAATCGCGCGGCCCGACCTCTCCAGCCAAAACCTATGCCGTCGTTGTTGCTGATTCCCGGAGTGGAGACGATCGTCTCGATGTCTCCCGTGTTCCATGCGCCGAGGCTGGCACGAACTTGCTCCAGGACTTCGGCCTTCGTCATCACCTCGGCGTCAAGAGTCGTTGCTCGAACCGACTGATCTGCCTGACATGACGCGAGACTCGTGGCACCCAGGAACAGTAGGAGCGCAGCACGTAACGGTGGATGACTCAGTCGTACCGTCATACCAGAGCGTTCATGACTCCACACAGCTCGCTCCTCCCTGCTCCAAATCCTGCCCTCACCACTGCCAGTCGCCTGGCGCACCGGCTGTAGAGCGAATGGTAGCGCGCCAAAGGCGAAGTCATTGGCGGTGTGCCGTCCGGTGTGTCGTGCCAGCCTCGTGGTACGCGACGTGTGCCCGGCAAGAAGTGCCAGCCTCGTAGGCGGATCGGTTGAATCGCTCAAAAGAGTGAAGGCGATCTAGTCTGTTCTCCATCTATACACAATGAGATGGGAAGGCCACTTCGCTGGATCGACCAGACTTCAACCGGACTACCGTGCCTGATCGAGGTGACAGCTCGATGCGTACAGGGCAGGATGCTTTTGCGTCCCAGTCCCACTTTCAACCGGATTGCTGTGGGTTGTCTCGCAAGAGCTCAGCAAAAGGTGCCCGAGGTCGGCGTCGTCGGGTACAGCTTCCAGTCCAATCACTACCACTTGCTTCTCACGGCCTTCGAGGTCGAGCGCCTCTCCAAGTTCATGGGCTCAGTGCAAAGCAACTTAGCTCGAGAGGTGTGCAAGCTCCATGATTGGAGCGACAAGGTCTGGGCGCGCCGCTACCGATCGATCTGCGTCTCGGAAGAAGAAGACGATCAGGTTGAAAGACTTAGATACATCTTCGAGCAGGGATGCAAGGAGAATCTGATCTCGAGCCCACGCGATTGGCCGGGAGCTACGTGTGTCAATTCGCTGATAGCCGGCTATCGCACAGAGCAGGGAGACTGGTACGACCGCACAGGACTCTACCGAGCCCGACGACGCGGACAAGATGTCAGCCTGCATGACTTCACCGAACGCGTCGAACTGCAGATGGTCTCGCTCCCATGTTGGACCCACATGTCGCGCGAGGAATACGCCAAGGAGTGCCTCAGTCTGGTCAAGACCATCGAGAGAGACACGGCCGAACGACATGAGAAAGAGTCGTCCACCGTCCTTGGCGTCACGACAATCCTGAACACGCATCCGCACGCACGCCCGCAGACCATGAAGAAGAGCCCGGCTCCGCTCGTCCACGCGAAGGACCCAGCGGTCCGGAAAGCGATGGAAACGCGCTATCGAGCGTTCGCCGAACACTACGCTGCTGCATCAGAAGCACTTCGAAACGGGGAACCTGGCGTGAGTTTCCCGGCAGGTTGTTATCCGCCACCGTTGCCGTACGTCTCTCGCGCGAGAGCACCCGACTGACGTCCAATCCGGCCTTCTCGCAGCGGTTCCGATCTCCAACCAGCTTTCCGACTACGGGAGGCTGGCGCCGCCGTGTCTGTTGAGACTGTTTTCGGACGTCTCGATGCTCTCAGTCACGCCGCCAGGCGCCCGAAGGCTCGGTTTGTACCCTCATCGGGAGTCTTTAAGAGGATCACTACGTCAAATCCCACTTCGGGTGCTCCAAGAGGGGGGCACTTCGGACGGAGGGGGGACTCGGACGCTGCGCTCAGGACAGGGCGTCGACCACCAAGTCGATGACGCTCTGCGAGGCGACTTCGGTGCATATGTTGACGAGCGGCCGGTCTCGCCACGGTGCGGGAGTTGAGTCGTCCGTGTTTCCGAAGCTGGGCCATGTCTTCCCCCGGCTCATCCCCTCCGTTTCCGCCCGCAGCGGGCACCGTCTTGTGCGGAACAGTCCAGGCTCGAGCAGGTAGACCACCGCAGTCGGGTCATGAAGGTAGATCCCGTCCAGACCGTTCGTCTTCTCGAAGAAACGACGATAGTGCGGCACGGCCTCACCCAAGAACCGTGTCGTTTCCTTTCCAGGATGACTGATTCTCTCGATATCGACCCCAGGCATGACGACCTGTTCCGAGACATCGAGCCCAACCATGGAGACCTCCCAGTTGCCCCCAAAGACCTGGTCGGCGGCTTCAGGATCATTGAGAATGTTGGCTTCCGCTGCAGGGGTCGCGTTTCCCGGAACCAGCGCGTTGCCTCCCATCACGACGATCTCGGCGACGAGGTCCGAAAAATCGGGATATCGAGCCAAGGCAAGTGCCAGGTTCGTGAGGGGGCCGAGGGTCAGGATCGTCACGTCGTTGGGACGGCGCCTGACTTGCTCGTACAACCAGTCCACCGCGTCCACATCAACGGTCGGGGTCGACACTGATGGGAGAGCCGCCTCCCCTAGCCCGTTGTGCCCGTGCACATGAGGCACTGGACCAAGGTAGTCCATCGCTAGAGGACGACTGGCGCCCTCGGCCACCGGAATGTCGGCACGGTTCGCAATATCGAGCAGCAGTTGCGCATTTCGGGTCGTCGTTGCGGTGTCGGCATTGCCGAAGATCGTCGTGAGGCCCAAGACGTTGAGTTCGGCGACCGCCAGTGCCAGGAAGATGGCAATCGCGTCGTCGATGCCGGGATCCGTGTCGATGATGATGTCCTTGGCCATGAGATCAAGCTCCTCGCTTACAACACATGTTCGACGTCAGGCTCATCGGACCCGCATCGCGACGACGACGCCTTCCCACCCGACCGCTCGACATCAAAATCCTCTAGCTCTCCGATCAAGACCCTCACACCCAACGACCACGACCCGACCCTGAGACGCACGTCGCGAGTGCCAGCCACTTGGAGACCGCTGACGTCTCGATAGTTCCTCGAGTAGTGGGCGCCTGTCGCGAACCTGCCGATGATGTCTGCTGTGTAGTCATGGCGCCGCAGCAGTCCGTGCTCGTCGAAAACGAAGGACTCGACCGCCGAGTGCGTGTGACGCTCCGGCGCAAATCTCACGGTCAACCTTCGCTTCGAGTCGTCGTGCGCGAGCAGCGCCGCCTCTCGAAGAGAGAACGGCAGCGTCCAGTAGTGCATCAGGGCGTAACCGAAGAAGTAGCAGGCCTCTTTCTGGGACCAACGCCCATACTTCTTCAGACCCGAGAACAGACTCCGAGGATCTCTGCACTCGCCACCCGGCGTACGGACGACTCCCTCTTTGAGGTACTCGGCTGATTCCCCTGATCGAGGAAAGTCGCTGAGCTTCACGACACCTGCAGAAAGGTCCGCAACAATCCGTGACGGTTCAGAGAGCCTTCCCAGACCCTTCGTTCTCGGGACAAAGCCGTCGAGCCGGGTGAGGCACGCAGCGATCGTCGTCACCGATTCGAAGAGCTCGAGCCCACCATGGGCCTCCATGGCGCTCTCGAGCAGGCTTCGAGCTGACGGCGTCCACGACTCGTGCATCGCACGCTACGGTAGCGACAACGCTCGATCTCCCGCTAGTCGAGCGCAGACAGGTGCTGATCTCGCCTCACACTCTCGCCACCCTGTCTCGGTCGTTCGCGGCGTCTCGTCTCTCGCAAGCCGCGACCCACACCCGCACACAAGCTGTCGACGAGCGTGTCCAACTCCTCACGCCTTGCCCGAAACACGATCCCAGAACTCGGCCCTGTCGTTGGTTCGCGGGAAGGGTTCTGACGGCACCGGCTTCTCGAGGAATTCGCACAGCGGCCCCCAGCCTTCCTTGACCTGAAAGACCAACAGCTGGTCGGCCGGGATGAGATTCTTGACCGCCTCGTTGTGAGCCACGAAGCGCTCGATGAGCGCATCGCGATCCAGGCCGAGCGGGATCCCCGTCTTCTCGACGACCCCCACGACCATGTCCAGCCACTCTCTCATCTCGGGAGGCGCTTCGGCTCTCTCGGTCAGGAGCTTGTAGATGGTGGCCCCGAAGCTGTCGGCCCAACTCTCGGGACTACGATGGGTCAGTATGAACTTCGCCGACGGATACGCCTCGTAGAGCTCCTCGAAGAACCCCGCAGTCGGCCAGTCGACCGCACTCGGGTACCCGTCGTACAGGGCGTTCCAGTCGGGATTCCCGGCAACGGCGTCCACCCACAGAGGCACGTTCACCGGCATGTTGAGGATGACCTCTTCCATGTGGTGACACGGTCCAAGATCAAGTTGGTTGATGGCGAGCTTGAGCGAGTAGGTGCCGGTCCGTCCGACTCCCGTTCCAATCACTTGAATAGCCATATCGAGACTCCTGGTGTTCTAGCACCGTCCGCGGAGTGCAGAGCGGAGACAACGCCGTCCGAGAGCACGCAACTCACGCCGAGCGGTCCTCTCGCTCTCCTGAAAGGTGAACCGCGAGCCTAGCTCCTGGACACACAGGCGGCAATATTTGCTACGACGCCGTGGCCTCGGTGATCCGGTTACGCCCCTCTCCCTTGCTCCGATAGAGCGCCTCGTCAGCCATCGCCAGGAGCGTCTGGGGAGCCGTGCCGGCACTGGGGACAACAGTCGCG
>JANQPS010000842.1 GCA_028285365.1 Thermoanaerobaculia bacterium
GACGCTGTTGCAGCCGTGCGCGATGTTGGCAAACGGCCCGCCGTGTATGAGCGCCGGCACACCTTCGAGCGTTTGGACCAGGTTGGGCTTGATCGCGTCGCGCAGCAGCGCGAGCATCGCGCCGCTCGCCCCGAGCGACTTCGCGGTGACCGGCTCACGGTCGTAGGTCAGACCCACGAGCGTGCGGTCGATGCGCCGCCGCAGGTCTTCGATGTCCTCCGCCAGACAGAGCATCGCCATGACCTCCGACGCGGCGGTGATGTCGAAGCCGGTTTCCCTCGGCACCCCTTCGAGCGCGCCGCCCAGTCCGACCACACCGTGACGCAGCGCGCGATCGTTCATGTCCATCACCCGTCGCCAAAAGATCCGCCGCGGGTCGATGCCGAGGCGATTCTTGAAGTAGAGGTGATTGTCCAGCATGGCGGACAGCAGGTTGTGCGCCGACGTGATGGCGTGAAAGTCGCCAGTGAAATGCAGGTTGATGCGCTCGGCGGGGGTCACCTGGGCGTAGCCGCCGCCAGTTGCGCCCCCCTTGCGTCCCAGACACGGCCCGAGCGACGGCTCGCGCAGCGCCAGACACACACTCTGATTCAGCTTGGCGAGTCCCTGGGCGAGGCCGATGCTCGTCGTGGTCTTGCCTTCGCCGGCCTGGGTTGGCGTGATCGCCGAGACCAGGATCAGCCGGCCGCTACCGACGCGCGTGCGTTCGAGCGCCGAGTGCTCGAGCTTGGCGATGTGACGAGAGCAGGGCTGCCAGTCGCTCGGCTCGAGCTCTAGACGCTCAGCGATCTGCTCGATGGGGCGAGGCGGATTGGCGGCGGCGATCTCGGCGTCAGTGGGCAGGGTCTTGGTCATGGGTCCTCACTCTTGAACGTCATCGGACGGATCGTCTGAGGGTGGCGTTGGCTCGCGCAGGATCGGATGGCGCGCCGCACGCACTTCGTCGAGACGGGAGACGGGGGCACTGTGCGGCGCAGCGGTCAGGAGCTCCGGCTGGGCCACCGCTTCGCGCGCAATGTCTTTCATCGCCTGAACAAACGCTTCGAGCGTCTCTCGACTCTCGGTCTCGGTGGGCTCGATCATCAGCGCCTCGGCCACGATGAGTGGGAAGTAGTTCGTCGGCGGATGAAAGCCGTGATCGATCAGACGCTTGCTGATGTCGAGGGCGCGCACGTCGCTCCCTTCAAGGTGACCCGAAACGACGAGCTCGTGCATACAGGCACGCGGGTACGCGGTGGGAAACGTGTCGTCGAGAAGCACGCGTAGGGTGTTGGCATTGAGCACAGCGTGCAGCGAGTTCTGGCGCAACCCTTCGGCACCATGAGCTCGGATGTAGGCGTAGGCGCGAACCAACATCCCGAAGCTCCCGTGGTACGCACACATCGGACCGATGGACCGCGCCGGCGTGATCAGCACGAGCTCGTCCTCGCCGCTGGCAACAGGACCGCCGGACTCGTTGTCCGACCCGTCGTCGGTTCTGGTGTCTGCCTGTGCCACCACCGGACCGGGGAGATACGGCGCGAGCTCAGCCGATGCACTCACCGGACCCGAGCCAGGCCCACCGCCGCCATGCGGTGTCGAGAACGTCTTGTGCAGGTTGTAGTGCATGACGTCGATGCCCAGGTCACCCGGGCGCACCACACCAGCAAGAGCGTTCATGTTGGCGCCGTCCCCGTACACGAGACCACCGCAGTCGTGAACCAGCTGCACGACCTCGAGAATCTGCTCCTCGAACAGGCCGAGGGTGTTGGGGTTGGTGATCATGAGCCCCAACACGGTGTCGTCGCAGGCAGCGCGCAGGGCGCCGAGGTCGACGTTGCCGCGCTCGTCGGAAGGGAGTTGCAAGACGTGCAGACCCGCCATCGACGTCGAGGCCGGATTGGTCCCGTGCGCCGAGTCAGGAATCAGCACCTGGGTCCGACCGCTGTCACCGCGATCGTCGAAGTAGGCGCGCATCATCAGCAGCGCGGTGAGCTCACCCTGAGCACCGGCCGCCGGCTGGAGCGACGTGGCCGCAAGACCAGCCAGCTCGCTGAGCCAGTTCTGCAAGCGATACATCAAGGAGAGGCAGCCCGGCACCGTATCTGGCTCCTGCAACGGATGAACGTCGGTAAAGCCCGGGAGGCGGGCCACGACCTCGTTGACCTTCGGGTTGTACTTCATGGTGCACGACCCGAGCGGATAGAAGCCGCTGTCGACTCCGAAGTTGCGCTGCGACAGCGCTTGATAGTGGCGCACCACGTCGAGCTGCGAGACCGACGGCAGACCATTGTCGGCGCGCACCAGCTCCTCCGCGAGAGGAGTTTCAGGTACGTCGCAGGTCGGTAGCTCCACGCCGCAGCGGCCGGGCCTCGACAGCTCGTAGAGGGTGCGGACACCGTCGCGCTTCACGCCCGCAGCTCCTGTCTTCGTGCTAGCCATCGAGCACCTCTCCGAGCGCCGCGACCAGGCGATCGATGTCGGCGCGTGTCGACGTTTCGGTCACCGCCAGCAGCAGCTGACGATCGCGACCTTCGTCGAGCCGACCGAGGTCATAGCCGCCGATGATGTCGTGATCCTCGAGGAGTGCGCGGTTGGTCGGAGCAGCGGCAACCGGTAGCTCCAACACGAACTCCTTGAAGAACGGTGTTTCTGGCGCTTGCGGATTGACTCGACAGCCGGGCAGCTCGGCGAGCCGCGTGGCGGCGTAGTGACTCTTGTGGTAGCAGAGACTCGCAATGTGGCGCAGCCCCCTGCTGCCGACCGTTGCCAGGTAGACCGCAGCGGCGAGCGCCATGAGCGCGGCGTTCGTGCAGATGTTGCTCACTGCGTGCTCGCGCCGGATGTGCTGTTCCCGGGTGCCGAGGGTGAGCACGTAGCCCCGGCGGCCCTGGACGTCGACGGTTTCGCCCACCAGCCGACCGGGAAGTCGGCGCAGGTGCTTCTGGCGAGCCGTGAGAATGCCGAGGTGAGGGCCGCCAAAAGAGGTCGGGATGCCGAGGCTCTGGCCCTCGGCGGCCACGAGGTCCGCCCCCAGCTCGCCCGGCGGGCGCAGCAGACCGAGAGAGATCGGATCCGGCACCACGACGAGCAGGGCGCCCCGTTCGTGAGCTGCACGACCCACCCGCTCGACGTCCTCGAGCTGCCCGAAGACGTTGGGGCTCTGCAACACACATGCGGCCGTGTGTTCGTCAATCAGTGCGGCCAGGTCGCGTTCTCCCGAGTCGAGACCCGGGGGGCCAGCCAACGTCTCCGGCACCCCACGAAAGTAGGTCTCGAGCACCTGCCGGTAGCGTGGCGAGACCGTCGGAGACACCAGCACCCGGGTCTTGTCCTTGGGTGTGGAGTGGAGCGCCCCGAGCACCGCTTCGGCGAGAGCCGTGGCACCGTCGTAGTGGCTGGCCGTGCTCACGTCCATGGCGGTGAGCGCACACAACATGCTCTGATACTCGAAGGTCGCCTGGAGCGTGCCTTGACTGAGCTCGGGCTGGTAGGGCGTGTACGAACTGTAGAGCTCACCCCGGCGTAGAACAGCGTCGACCGTGGCCGGAATGTAGTGGCGATAGGTGCCCGCTCCCAGAAAACAGGGCCGAGCTCCACAGTCGACGTTGGCACTGGCGAGTTGGCGGAGCTCGCGCTCGACCTCGAGCTCGGACAGGGCCTGCGGTAGATCCAGGTCCGGAAACCTCGCCGACGCCGGGATGACTTCGACCAGATCTTCCATGTGATCGACGCCAACGACATCGAGCATCTGCCGGCGATCCGCGTCGGTGTGGGGCAGATAGTTCATGACGGGCCTGCTGCCGAGAAGGCGGGCTCGCGAGACGCTTCGTCGCGATCGGCGCGGTTCCCGTCAGGATCAGCAACGGCGACCAGGCGTCGTTGGTGGTAGCCGGTGATCACCGGCAGATAGCCGTTGCCGTAGAGCTCGTGGTCGAGCTCGAGATCACTCGTGTCGACGTGCAGACGCGGTGTCGCCCGCAGCTTCGCAGGCGTGGCGACGACGATCAGCCGATCTCTTCCTACCGCCGCCACCACCCGAGGACTGAGTTGCTGATTGCCACGACCCAGCACAAAACCAGCCGCTCCCATGGGGCTGAGCACCAGGAACCGGCGAGAGTGGCGCTCGAGCAGTTCGAGGAGTCGACGCTCGTCGACGTCCGGATGCAACTTGGCGTCGACGTCCGCGGGCGAGCCACGCAGCACCACGGCATCGACTCCGAGCAGCGTTGCGTCGACTCCGAGAACGCTCGACACAGCGGCCACGGTGCTGCCTGGACCTAGGATCACCAGGGATCCTTCGCCAACTTCGTCGAGGCCGATCTCGCGGGACAGCTGCTCCGCGACGTGCCGAGCGATCTCGTTCTTCGAGGCGCTCTCCGGCGGCTCGTCAATGACCTGTTTGGCTGCCTGAACCAGCGAGCGCGCACGTGGAGTGCGGGCAATCGCGAACAGCCGCACGCTCCAATCGCCCTCCCGATAGCGCGCCTCGTCGAGATCGACGATGTCGGCGTCTTCGATCGAGGATTCACCCCGCAGTACGGCGATCGCCACCCAGGCTGCAGCGCGCGGACTCAAAGCAAAAACCCCCGAGTACATCTTGACGCCTGCGGGAATGCCCAGGATCGGAGTGGCGCCTGCCACTTGCTGAACGTCGCGAGCGGTGCCGTCACCACCACAGAAGACCACGAGCTCGGCACCCCGCTCCAGGAAGGCGGCCGTCGCTGCAGCCGTGTCGGCGGCGGTGGACGTCTCGAGCGACGGAGTCTCGGAGTCTGCGAAGGAGGGA
>JANQPS010000846.1 GCA_028285365.1 Thermoanaerobaculia bacterium
GGCAGAAGCGGCCCAAAGACGAATTGTCGACTGACGAGATCCTCGAGTTCATCCGGCGCAATCGGTCATTCAGGTGGGTGGACCTCACGGGTGGCGAGATCTTTCTGCGGCCAGATCTCGAGGAGATCCTGGGTGAGATCGCGCGATCGTGGAACCAGCTAGCGGTCCTGCACTTCGCGACCAACGGCTACAAGACCAAGCAGATCGTGTCCACGGTGGAGCGGATGGCTCCGGAGCTGCGGTCGCTGTTGGTGATCACCGTGAGTCTCGATGGTTACGAGGAGCTCAACGATCAGATCCGGGGAATCAAGGGGGGTTACCGCAAGCAGGTCGATACCTTCAACGGACTGAGCCGGATTCCGGGCGTCAAAGTGGTGTTCGGGATGACTCTCTCCCAGAGCAACGCACACGCGGTCGACGACACGATCGCAGCCTGCATGCGCGACTGCCCCGGCATGACCGAGTCCGACTTCCACCTGAACGTCATGCAGGTCTCGGATCACTACTACTCGAACAGCGAGATGGACAACCTGTCACCGTCGCGTGACGTGGTCCTCGGGGCACTCGAGAGTCACCAGCGACGAGGTCACCTGCTGTCGCCGTCGTCGTGGCTTCAGAAGCGTTATCTGCGCGGCATGAGACGCTTTCTAGAAGACGACGCGACGCCGATGCGCTGCCACTCCCTGCGCTCGACCTGTTTCGTCGATCCGTGGGGGAAGGTGTTTCCGTGTATCACGTATGACCGGCCGGTCGGAAACCTTCGCGATCACGACATGGATCTCGAGCCGATCTGGAACGGCGAGGAGGCCCGCGCACTTCAGGCCGCGATCTGGAACGACGACTGCCCTCAGTGTTGGACGGCCTGCGAGGCCTTCCCGACGATCATGGGCAACGCACTGGCTCCCTGGCGATGGCGTCCCCAAAGCCCTGCTGCGAAGGACCCGGAGGTGAGAGTCGCCGGCTCGACGGACTGACTCGAACGTCAGAGCTTTCGTTCCAGCGCCAAAACTTGACACACTCGACGGCCAGCACGACTGCTGAGTTGTCGAGGACCGCTGGCCTGTGTCGGGTCATGGGCAGCGTCGGACCGTGGTCGAATCGGCTTGTCGTCGACCGAGGCTCGAGCCTTCCCGGCTTGCGGTCAACCTTCCTCAAGACTTCAGACACACTCAACTAGTGCCCATCAGCGATCAGTTGGCCGAAGCAGCTCAGGTGGCAGATACAGTGGCGTCCTCCTCCACCGTCTGGTGGAAATCGCCCGCGCGTGGCGAAGCTCATCCGCATCCCGACGTTCTCGCTGTCATTCCTGCAAAGAACGAGGCGGCGACGTTGCTCGACGTGATCGAACGGTGTCAGAGGCACGCCAGCAAGGTGCTCGTGGTCGACGGCCACTCCAGTGACAGCACGGCGGATCTGGCTCGTGAGGCAGGGGCCGAGGTCATCTCGGACCGTGGTCGCGGCAAAGGCGACGCCATTCGGTCTGCCATCGCCGTGGCTGATCGCGACGTGATGATCTTTGTTGACGCGGACGGCTCTCACGATCCGGACGACATCCCGCGGATCGTGGCACCCATCCTGGCGGGGAAGGCGGATCACGTCGCCGGTTCTCGTCTCATCGGCGGGTCTTCGGAGCTCCATGGAGGCTTCGACGAGTTCTTCCGTCTGATGGGCAGCTCGTTCATTACCGCCTGCATCAACCGCCGCTTCGGTGTGTGCATCAGTGACAGCCAGAACGGTTTCAGGGCAGCCCGGACCGACGTCCTCAAGGAACTCGGTCTGCGCGAGGACTCGACCACCATCGAGCAGGAGATGGTCATCAAGACCCTCAAGAAGGGCTACACGATCGCCGAGGTCCCGAGTCACGAGTACGCGCGGCGCGCCGGGCAGTCGCACATCGTCCTGTGGCGCGTGGCACCTCGCTACGTGTGGTCGTTCGTCCGCTACCTCTACTTCTGACGGGAGCATCACCGAATGGCGAGCCGCCGTGCGAGGGACTTCGGTCGACGACCATGACCACCATACTCGGCATCTGGGACGGGCACGACTGCGGCGCCGCGTTGCTTCGTGACGGTGTGCTGGTTGCGGCGGTCAACGAAGAGAGGCTCACCCGTCGCAAGCTGGAGATCGGCTTCCCCCAGCGATCGATCTCTTGTTGTCTCGAGTTGGCGGGACTCGAGCCTGCCGATGTCGAGGTCGTCGCCTTCAGTACCTGTGATCCGGCAAAAGCGCTGACCCGACTTCGCCCGGGGCTGGGGGAGTCCTACTACGAGCTACGCCGGCGAAAGGTCCCGCCGGGGCTGCTCACGCAGTGGAAAAAGCGGAGCAAGTACTGGCTCACCGAGCTCTCTCCGAACATGGTCTCGCGTTGGCTGTCGCGGCGCGTTGTGGCGAAACGACTCGCCAACTGTGGACTGGGTGACGCTCTCCTGGAACTGCACGATCATCACGCTGCTCACGCGCACGCGGCTGCCTTCGGCAGCGACCTCGGTGACTGCATCGTGCTGACTCTCGATGGCGTCGGCGACGGACTCTCGACCACGGTCTCGGAGCTGCGTGATGGCCAACTGAGACGTCTTGCGGCCAGTCGGGCGCGCGACTCCATCGGTATCCTGTTCGAGCACACGACCAATCTGCTGCATATGCGCGAGCTCGAGGACGAAGGCAAGGTGATGGCGCTGGCCGACTACGCGGCGCCGGTGAGCGATCAAGAGAACGCCGTGTTCGATCTCATCGAAGTCGATGGTCTGGTCGTGCGCACGCGGGTCCCAGGACACTCTTCCTATCGAACTCTGCAGCAAATCCTGGCCTGCCACCCGCCCGAGCAGTTCGCCAACATGATGCAGCGCGCCACCGAGCGCGCAGTCGTCCAGCTGGCCCGCAATGCCTGCGATGTCACGGGCTTGTCGCGTATCGCTCTGGCTGGTGGGGTGGCGTCGAACGTCAAGGCCAACCGCCGGGTGCGGGGTCTGGAGTGCGTCGAGAGGCTGTTCGTCTACCCTCACATGGGAGATGGCGGTCTCGCGGCTGGAGCAGCCTTCGCGAGCGCGATGGCTCGCGACGAGTCGGTCGAGCCCCTGGGGCGGCTGTCGCTCGGGCCCGCCTTCTCCGATGGTCAGGTCGAGACAGCGATCGCGGAGGCTGGAGCGAGCGCGTCGCGGCCGCGATCGATCGAGCAGGCTGTTGCCGAGAAACTGACTCGAGACCAGGTCGTGTTGTGGTTCCAGGGAGGCATGGAGTACGGACCGCGAGCGCTGGGCTGGCGCAGTGTCCTCGCGAGGCCGGATCGAGCGACACTGCGAGACCGCCTGAATCTGGTTCTCAAGAAGCGTGTCTGGTACCAGCCGTTCTGCCCGACGATCCGAGCCGACGAGGCGGCTGAGCTGTTGGCCGATTTCGACGGTACTCCCAACCGCTACATGACCGAGACCTACCTGGTGCGAGAGTCCGAACGCGCACGCATGGCAGGCGTCATCAGCGTCGACGGAACCTGCCGACCGCAGATTCTCCCCTCCGACGAGCCGCACCCGCTGCTAGGGCTACTCGAGGCCATGAAGACGAGCATCGGTACGGCGGCGCTGCTCAACACGAGCTTCAACATCCACGGCGAGCCGCTGGTGTGCACGCCGGCTCAGGCCCTTGACGTTCTCGTGCGTTCCGGAGCCGACGCTCTGGCGATCGGGCCTTATCTCGTCGAGAACGCTGCTGGAGCCGGTGGTCCAGAGGACTCCTCGTCGTGAGGCGCGCAGCGTGACCAGGAAACAGCAGGGACTCCTCGTCGCCGGCTCGTGGATTCTGGTGGTGTCTGCCCTCTTCGTATGGCTCGCCAACACGTCGAACGCCGACTTACGCAATCAGCTGCGCAGTATTCAGCCGCCGGTGCTCGAGCTGCTCTTCTTGCTGGTCTTCGGGGCCGGTGTTGCTCGGTTTCGCACTCTGAGGCGGCAGCTCCATCTGAGCTGGAGAGACGCCCTGTGGGCTGGCCTCCTCGCTGCGTTGGCTTTTGTGATGACCAGTCAGGTGGCGCCGAGGACCAGCCGCATCTTCTACGACGAGCAGATCTACAAGAGCATCGGGCGCAGTCTGAGTGACGAGTCCCTGGCTCAGACGTGTAACGAAGGTGAGGTCGAGTACGGGAAGCTGCGCTGCACTCGCTGGGAGTACAACAAGCAGCCCTACGGGTATCCGTTTCTGATCGGGATCGGCTACCGGATCGCGGGTGTGGGACCCGATCTGGCCCATCACCTCAACAACGTCGTCATGATCGCCCTCGTTTGGGTGCTCTACGGCCTCGGCCGTGCGCTTTTTGCCAGTCCGGCCGCAGGCTTCTTCGCGGGCCTGGTGGCAGTCTGGATTCCGCATCAGGTACTGTGGTCGAACACCGCGGCTGCAGAGCCGGCGGCGGCGATGTTCGCCGTTCTGTCGGTGCTCGCCACTTGGAGCTATCTGCGCTCGCCGAGTGCTCTGGGCGCCGTCTGGGCAGTCACCTCGGCCGTTTGGGCGTTGCAGTTTCGTCAGGAGTGTCTGCTCCTGGCGCCGGTGCTCGCTGTGATGGTCGTTGGTCTCAGAGTACGTGAGCTGCAGGCCGTCCGACTGTGGGGCGCCCTGCTCGTGGGGTTCGTGCTTTCGACTCCTTTTGTCGCCCACTTGTTCGCCATCCGTGGGGAGACCTGGGGCGCGTCGGGTCCGCGAATGTCACTGAGCTACCTTGCGGACAACCTGGCCGTCAACGGTGCCTTCTATCTGGTCAACGATCGGTTCCCCGTCGCGTTTACCCTGCTCGCAATCGTGGGTCTGCTCTTCTGCGGCCGTTTCCTCGTGCGCGCAGTTGTCCTCCTGCACTTCCTGCTGTTCTTCGGCATCTACCTGGTCTTCTACGCCGGCAGCTACGACTACGGAGCGGACGTCAGGTTTTCGGTCATGACGTATCCACCGGTCGCGCTCCTGGCGGGTGCTGGCGCGCACTGGCTCGCCGCTGGGATCAGGCGGCGGCTGGCGTCGCGGCGATCGGTTCCTCGAGGCCGGTGGATCGCTCTGGTGGTGGTGGCCTTGGGCATCAGCTGGGCGGGCAGCAGCTTCCTGCCGCTGACCAGAAGCACGGGTGAAGAGGCGTGGGCTGCTCGGTACGACGTCGAGTTGGCCGAAGAGTGGTCCGAGTCGTTGCCGGTGGACTCGATCGTGCTCACTCACAATCCGAGCATGTTCCTCGTGCGTGGCATGAATGCCGGTCAGATCTTCGTTGCGACGACCGAGATCCCCTACGTCGACGAGGTTCTGAGGACCCGCTACCGCGGCGGCGTCTATCTGCACTGGAGTTTCTGGTGCAACGTGGCCGATCCGGCGCAGGTGAGTTTGTGTGAGCAGGCATTGGGAGCGCACGACTTCGAGCTCGTGGACGAGCGCTTGCGTCGCAACTATCGATACGCCCTCTATCGACTTGCCGACAGGTCGCCGCCGCTGTTGGATTCCGCCGTTTCCGAACCTGCCGTTTCCGAATTCAGTGGGGACGCTGCCGAGTCGCAGGAGTCGTCGGGGGTGAGCGAATAGCCAGGCACCCCATACGCCGCGTCCTCGAGTCGTGCGGACGTGCAGCCGAGCGCGGGGCCGTGGCGTGGGATCTCTCCATCCTGCTCGTCTTCGGGCTGGTCCTTCGCGTTCTGGCATTTACAGGACTCGCTCTTGGCGATGACTACGCGTACACCCAACTGGTCGATCAGCTGATCGAACGCGGCTACCCGCGGATCGATGAGTCGGCCGTGTTGTCGGCTCGGCCCGTCATGCTGTATGTCACGGCGATGAGCGTTGCCGTACTCGGCTGGAGCGAGTTCGGGCTGGCCGGACCCGCGATGCTCAGTTCGCTCGTCGTGATCGGGGCGACCTATCTATTGGCTCGGCGTCTGGCCGGGCGACGGTCCGGAGTGATCGCAGCTCTCATCATGATCGCCATGCCCGTCGATCTGGTGCACGCGACGACGCTGAGCGACGACCTGGTCGGCTCAGGTTTGATTGCCCTTGCCGCCTTGCTCTTCTCGAGCGCGGCGCTGAGTTCTCGAGAACGCTCCGGAGTCACCCTCGCCCTGGCCGCGGGAGTGCTCGTAGCGCTCTCGACGGGCGTCAAGCTCAGCTTCCTGGTTCTCGGGATCCCCCTCGTGGCGAGCGCGGTCGTACTGACCCGGTTGGGCTTCGCCACCAGGGCGCGCTCGTTTGGCCTGGTTGGTGGCTGGCTCCTCGGACAGC
>JANQPS010000859.1 GCA_028285365.1 Thermoanaerobaculia bacterium
CATGGTCCAGGGAGAGAAGGACACCGCCGTCTCGGTAAGTGCCAACCGACGACTCGTGAAAGCCATGGAAGAGCTCGGCATGGACCATCGCTACATCGAAATTCCGGGCGCCGGACACGACCTTTCGGACTACGACGTGATGACACAGGTCTTCGACTTCTTCGACGCGCGAGGCGTCGTTCGGTCTTCGGAAACTCACTTGCCAGAGCTTCCTTGACCAGACTCCAAGGATCAACGCCATACCTACCATCTGCCTTGCGAAAGACAACTTCGCAATCTATCTGTCGACCACGTCAACTCTCTCCGGATCGACGAAAGAGACCGACGAAAGAGACGCCAGACACAAGAAAAACCCTTGGCCCAGTCCGTCTATCCAAGAACACGGCGGGCCGCGAGAAAAACTCAAGACACCTCCTCGACCAGGAGCCCGCTGATCTCACCCACTCCGAACGCAACAAGGAAGGGAGATCCCGGGATGTTTTTCGGTCTTGCCATTCGCCGACGACCAGAGACATTACTCAGGACATCGGTGGTCCTGCTGACCGCTCTGACGGCCCTCGCTTCCGCGGCCGGCCCTCTTCAGGCGAGCAGCGAGGACGACGACCAACGCGAGAACTTCGAAGCCGACCTCTTTCTCGGCAGCGCCATCGACTCTTTCGCCGCGGGGGAGCTCAATCTCTACTTGAATCCCGACGCCTCCGGCAAAACGGACCTCTTCGAGCGCCTGGTGGGCGGCATCGAGTTCGGCTATCGACTCTTCGGGGATCCGAAGGCCACAGAGAAGAAGCGCAATCAGATTTGGGTGATCGGACGCACCGTGCACGGCGTCAGGAGCACCGACGTCAACTGCATGGAGAACGGAGAGCTGAGCGTCTGTCGAGACTCACTCGCCGCATCACAGAACCCCACCGAGGAGTTCCTGTACATCCTTCGCAACGCCAGCAGTCTGGAAGCCGCTCTCGGATTCAGATGGGAGTTCTTGCAGCTCAACCCCGGACGTCAACACTCCGCTCGGGTCTACGTCGGAGGCGAGTACGGCTTCATTACGGTCACGGGTGATGACGACGACGTGATCGACCTGACCAAGTTGGGCATCGGCGTCATCGCGACCACCGGTCGATTCCAGGGCAGCTTCCTGCAAGCTGGCTACGGCAACTCGGACCTCTTCGAGCGCAATCGCTCGGGCCGCCTCAAGGTGGACGCAATGCTCCGCTATCCGTTCCAAGAGGACGGCGCCGTTTCGATGATCGCGCGCATCCACGGTGACGTCGACGGCGGTGACGGCGCCGATTCGATCCAGAGCTACTTCGGCCTGTCGTATCGCTTCGGCAACAGCTTCTTCTCCAAGAAGGATGAAGAGACGCCCGACGACTCGTCTCTGAACTCAGACACCTCACCCTGAGACCGAACCAGGAGTCCCGCTCATGCGTAATCTGTTGACGAAGTGCCTGGGTTGGGTCTTCGAGAAGCCCGAAACGCTGACGAGCCCCGGTAACTTCTGGAGCGCCATTGGCCAGCTCCTGCATCGCATCATGCTCGTCCGGGTACAGCTCATCGGACTCCTGCTGTTCTTCTTCATCGGACGAGCCGGCTCGAGCGGCGGCGAGGACTTCCTCAGCAACGCCGTATACGCAGCCATCAGCGACATCGGCGGGTGGCCCGCTGCTCTCGCCTCCGGAGCTGCGGTTTTCGGCTGCGCCGTCGCAGCCCATGCGCTCCTTACGACGTGGACTCTGGCTCCTGTTCGCTTCCCCTCGATCCACCGTGCGATCTCCACTGGTGCGGCCGATCTCGATCTCCGTAGCTACGGGAAGCTCGGACCCATTCCGCTCGGACGTTTTCCCCTGGGACTTCTCCTCACAACGCTGGCAGCGTTCGCGCCGATCTGGGCTCTTCTGAATGCCGCGAGGAGCCCGCTTCTCGTCGTACTCGGAATCGCCTGTCTGGGAGCCGTGCTCAGCTTGCTCGCTCTCGTGCCCAAACTGCCACCCGCGCAGAAGTTCATTGGAGCTTTGGGGCGCTTGCTGGGAGCGATGTTTCGCGCAGTGGAGCCTGGCTACGTCGACAAGAACGGCGTCCTGCGTCCCGGCCATCTTCTGGCCGCTCTACAGTTGGCCACCCTCGTTCTCCTCTACCTCGGAGTTCGCTTGGGATGGCCGGTCACGGACAACCGCTACGCACTGACTGACGACTCCGCCATCCTCTACTTGTTCTTGTGGCTCACCATGACGATTTCCGCACTTTCGGGCGTCGCATTCTTCTTCGATCGGATGCGGGTGCCGCTACTACTCGTGCTCCTCGTCTTCGGTGGACTGATGGATCGCCTCCTGCCAGGCATCGGCATCGAGCGCAAACACGTATTCGAGATCAGCGATCTCGAAGCAGCACCAAACGACTCCGCAGAGTCTTCTGACGCCCTCCCGGTTCTCAGCGATCGCCTCCTCGCTGCATCCCGGCGCACCGTTTTCGTGAGCGCCGAGGGCGGCGGAATACGAGCCGCCGCGTGGACGGCACACGTACTCGCCGCCCTCGAGGCGGCAGCCATCGAACGATCCAGTCGCGAGAACGGTGGAGCGCCGGACGCGGCTGACACGTTCTCGCGCCGACTAGCCCTTCTGTCTGCCACCAGCGGCGGCGCCGTCGGCGGCCTTCACTACCTCGCCGGCGCGTACCTCACGCCGGAGGGCGATGCCCTCG
>JANQPS010000867.1 GCA_028285365.1 Thermoanaerobaculia bacterium
CTCGCTCGTGAAGTTGGGCGAGACCCCGACCTCATCACGGCCTCGATGCGCGCCCGGATCGTCCTACTGCCGTCCCAGGACGAGACGGATCGCTATCTCACTACTCTTCGAGGCGTCCTCGGGGATCCAGTGGTCGATGCGATTGAGTCGGACGGGATCTGCGGCGGGCCCGAGCGCGTGTGCGAAGGCATCGAACGGTTTCGTCGCATGGGGTGCGAGCACTTCGTTGTCGACTTCTACGCCCCTGATCGATGCGCTGCTGAGGAGCTCTTCGCTCGCAGCGTGATGCGGTCGTTCCACTAGGCGCCGGTCTGCCCCAAACAACAGAGGACACCATGGAAGATCTCGTAATCGCCAGCGTCGATGATCATATCGTCGAACCCCCGAACATGTTCGAGAGGCACATCGACTCTTCAGCCGAGCAGCCTCGTATCGTCGAGAAGGACGGGCAACAGTTGTGGGTGTGGGACGATCTCGTTGCGATCAACATCGGTCTGAACGCAGTCGTAGGGCGACCGAAGCACGAGTGGGGGATGGAGCCGGCCCACTTCGATCACTTGCGAAAGGCCGCCTATGACGTCGACGCTCGTGTCGATGACATGAACGTGAACGGCGTGTTCGCCTCTCTCTGCTTTCCGACGTTCCCGGGATTCGCCGGAAAGATGTTTGCTGAGCGCGCGAAGAAAGATCCGAAGAACGCCCTACGCGTCTTGCAGGCCTACAACGACTGGCACATTGATTCCTGGTGCGGAAGTCACCCGACCCGGTTCATCCCGTTGGCGATGGTGCCGCAGTGGGACTCCGACCTCATTAGGCAAGAAGTCGAGCGGGTACACGCCAAAGGCTGCAATGCGATTTCCTTCCCGGACAACCCGGCGGCGGTCGGGCTTCCAAGCCTCCACAGTGAGCACTGGGAGCCAATGTGGGATGTGTGCAACGACCTTGGAGTCATCGTGAATTGCCACATCGGGACAGGTTACGCGCCTCCGTATCCTTCCATGGAGTCTCCGATCGAGGCGTGGATTACCGGCATGCCGATCTCCATCGCGAATTCGGCATCAGACTGGATCACTCTAGACGCGTTCCAGCGCTATCCGAATCTCAAGATGGCTCTTTCCGAAGGCGGAATCGGCTGGATCCCTTACCTCCTCGAACGAGCAGACTTCAGCCACCGGCACCATCGCGCTTGGACTAACAAAAATTACGGCGGCAAGATGCCGAGCGATGTCTTTCGGGAACACATCATCACGTGCTTCATTGAGGACGACTTTGGACTTGCGAATCGACATGTAATCGGCATCGACAACATCTGTGTCGAGGTCGACTATCCGCACTCCGATTGCACCTGGCCGACCATGCCCGAGGGACTCTGGCGCAGCTTGCAGAGCGTCCCTGGCGGAATGCCCGCAGATGAAGTCGACAAGATCACCCACGGCAACGTCTTTCGACACTATCGCTTCGACGGAATGGAGAAGGCCGGCGGGAAGGCGAGCTGCACGGTCAGTGCTCTTCGAAAACTGGGAGACGGTGTCGACACGCGCGAGGTTTCACTCGATGGCGTGGCGCCCAGCGGATACGCACCGGGCAAGGTCGTTACATCCCGGGATGTCCTCGCGGCGCTACAGCGCTAGCTCCGCCAGCCACTAGGAGAGGCAACCAGATGGAGTGGAACCCGTTTTCGAGAGAGGCACAGGAGAACCCGTACCCTGTCTACAGGTGGCTTCGGGATCAAGAACCCTGCTACTACAACGAAGAGACGGAGATGTGGGCTCTCTCGAGGTTCGATGACGTCCTCCAGGCGACTCTCGACACACGGAGCTTCTCCTCGGACGTCATGGGCGGATCTCCACTCGAGATGTTCATCGGGACGGATCCGCCACGCCACACTCCCCGTCGTCGACTGATCAGTCGTGCCTTTACACCACGAGCGATCGCATCCCTAGAGCCGCGCATTCGGGAGATCACGCGTCAACACTTGGACGCGCTTGAGGGGCGCGCTTGTTTCGACCTCATCGGAGACTTCGCCAGGAAACTCCCGCTTGCGATCATCTGCGAGATGTTGGGCGTGCCGGAGAAGGACCGCGAGCATCTACAGATTCTGGGCGATCGGTTCTTGGCTCGTCCTGCCGACTTCAGTGAGCGCACGCCGCCTGCTGATGCGATCGCAGCCATCGAGGAGTACGCTGCCTACTTCATCCCGGTCTACCACGATCGCCGCGCTAGGCCGCGCGATGACCTATTGACGCAGCTCGCATGCAACGAGATGCGAGACGCGGACGGCACGATCAGGACGTTGAACGAGCTCGAGTTCGCCGCGAACAGCATAATGCTGACGACTGCGGGGAACGAGACCACGACGAAACTGATAGGGAACCTCGCGGTTGAGCTTTGGAGGAATCCCGATCAGCGGGCCCAGCTACAAGCTGACCAAAGTCTCATTCCTAATGCCGTGGAGGAGTCCCTTAGACGGGATCCGCCATCGCAGTGGCAGAACCGGCGAGCCGGGCGGGACGTGAGCCTCCACGGGCGCAAGATTCGCGAGGGTGACTTCGTTGCACTCATAACCGGAGCGGCAGGTCGCGATGAGCGCGAGTATCCCGACCCAGACCGTTTCGACATCCAACGGAGGTTCGATCGTCACCTGTCACTGGGATACGGACACCACGTTTGCCTCGGCAAGTCGTTGGCACGGCTGGAGGCCCGCGTCGCTACTGAGGGCCTTCTAGAGCGATTCGGCGGCTACGAGGTCAATAGCGCAGCGCTGCAACGCACCTACAGCAGCAATGTCTCCGGGTTCTCCAGCATTCCGGTCTCCGTTGGAGAGGCCAGATGATCCGCCCGATGGAGGGCGTTCGGGTCCTCGAGGTTGCGGCTTGGACGTATGTACCGGTGGCTGGGGCGATCCTTGCGGACTTGGGCGCCGAAGTGATCAAGGTCGAGCCGCCGACGGGTGATCCTCAACGCGCCCTGCAGAACATGCTGAACTTCGAGACGAAGGGCCCTAACCCGTTTCTCGAGATTCCAAACCGTGGGAAACGCAGCATCACACTCGACCTCAAGACCGACGCGGGCCGAGAAGTGCTCTTCCTGCTCGCGAAACGCTCGGACGTGTTCCTGACCAGCTACCTCCCGGCCCGACGCGCAGAGCTCGGCATCGACGTCGAGGATCTTCGTCGGGTCAACCCCGACATGATCTATGTTCGGGGCTCCGGGTGGGGCAGTGTCGGCCCTATGAAGGATGTGGGAGGCTACGACCTTGCTTCCGCCTGGGCGGCAACAGGGATGGCGGAGCATGTGATGACGGATCAAGGTCCGTTGGGAATGCCGGCCGCTTTCTTCGACCTTCAGGGCGGGAACACGATTGCGGGTGCAATCGCAATGGCGCTGTTCAAACGAGAGCGGACGAAGGAAGCCCACGTTGTCGACGTTTCGCTGATGAACGTCGGAATGTGGACGCTGGCGCCGGGAATCGTCTCGGCTCCCTATCTGGGTGGCGCCGGCATGCCACGGCCTGATCGACGCGCACCCGGCAACCCAATCACGAACTGGTACGAGACTCGAGACGGCCGTTGGATCTTCCTGGTGTTGCTCCAGTCCGATCGATTCTGGCCCGAGCTGTGCGGAATTCTCGAGCGACCGGACCTCGCCTTAGACGAGCGATTCGGTACCGCCCGGGCGCGCTTCGAGAATCGTCGTGCCTGCGTGCGAGAGCTTGACGAGATCTTCGCGAGCCGCGATCTCTCGGAGTGGGAGCGGCGGCTAGCTAGCCTCTCTGGTGTTTGGGCTCCTGCCCTCC
>JANQPS010000906.1 GCA_028285365.1 Thermoanaerobaculia bacterium
TTCTGCAGGGCAGCGGCCAGACCCGAGACCCGGGTCGTGCCGTAGCTCTCGCCGATCAGATACTTCGGTGAACGCCAGCGCTTCACCCGTGAGACGAAGACGTCGAGCCAATCAGCGAGGTAGTCGATGTCGGCCTGAACGCCGAAGAACATCTTCGTGTCCACCTCGGGGTCGAGGATGCGTGAGAAGCCGGTATTGACGGGGTTGACGTAGACGATGTCGGCGACGTCGAGGATCGAGTGTGGGTTGTCTCGCACACCGTAGGGTTGCAGCGGGTAACCCTCGTCGTCGATCACGAGCTGCTTGGGGCTGGTGTAACCCAGATGCATCCACAGCGACGCCGAGCCCGGGCCGCCGTTGAAAGAGATGACAAACGGCCGTGCCGCGCGGTCACCGTCGTCGACGTCCGTGCGCTCGTAGTAGGTGTATTGGAGCGCCGCCACCGTCTTGTCCTTCTCGCCGTAGACAGGCTGGGTGCCGATGGTCACGCGGTAGGGGACCTTTTCGCCGCGAATGATGACCTCGGCCTCTTTGCTGTGTTTCATGTCGGCGGGGAGTCGACGCTCAGGCAGAGAGTTGCTGCTCGGTGAAGCGTCGGAGGAGTCGTCGCTCGTCTGGGCGAAAGAGGCTCCCAGAACGAGCAGGAGACACGGCAAGGCCCAGACGAAGACACCGGCGGTGCGGACGGGAATGGTAGTGAGTTGAGAGTTCATCGGATTCCTTGGGATCGTTCTCATGGTCGCTCGGGATCGCGTCCTCGGAGTGGACTCCGGCCCGATATCGCCGTCGGTGCGGAGCAATCGCCGAGATGGAGAGAGGGTGACATGGACGTTGGCCTGACGTTATCCGACGCTGGCAACCCTTCGGTTTGCTTCCTAGTTTGCCCTTGGCAAACTACGGGAAGTCTTCCATCGTGCGGGTTCTCTATACGTGCCGTCGAGCCGTTTTTGGAGGAGTGATCGGTTGTGATTCGACCAGTGTCATCCTGACGGGAGGCCGGGAGCGATTCTGGATCGCAGCGTGCAGATCCACGGCCGGACGGAAGGACCCTGTCCCGCCTGCGTCCAGATCCGCTTCATGACCGTCGTCGCCGAGACCATGGGCAGTGGCGGAGCGTTGCCTGGCTGCGACGAGTCTCGGCAGTCAGCGCGCAATTGCAGCGACGGTTGAATGGCGGCATCGTCGGCCTCGCAACGTAGGCCACGATGCCTAGTAGGGGCCGCAATGCCTCCAATCCAGGGCAACCTCTGGTTCTTGCCCACGTCAGCCTTCTCGTGTCGCGAAGCAAATGGCAAGACTCGACTCGACTGGGAAGAGCCAGTTCGGAGCGCAGTCATGGTCTCGCAGCGCATTCCCCAGGCTCGAGCTCACCGTCCAGCTTCAGCCAGAGGTCCTTTTTCGAGTGTTTCGGGGTTGGGGTCTCGGGTGTCCAAGCGTCGATCGTCCGGCTTGCACGAAAGTCTCGTTTCTCGCTAGCTGATTCGATCTAGGAAGAACTACCTGGCGGTTGGAGGAAAGTTGGTGAGATGGTCGAATGACGTTCGAGTGACCGGTGCGGGCTACTCGAGCGAGTCCTGCCTGGGAGGCGCTGGGAACGTTGGAGGTCGGCGACAATGCGTTCCCAGGGCCATCCGAGGACTACGATCTCGCTGCGACCGAGCTGTAATCGTCAGGGTACCTCGTGACCGAGCGCAGCTTCGTAGAGGGTGAACCACTCCTGGCGCTCGAGCACGATGTCGGCTGCCGCAGCCGCCGCTTCGATGCGCTCGACGCGGTTGCTGCCGATGATGACCGTCGGATCGGAAGGCAGGGTCATGACCCAGGCGAGAGCCAGCTGCGTCAAGGAGTCTTCTTGTCCATCCATATCGCGGCTGTGGGCGAGCGTGCGAAGAGCCTCGCACACGCGCACGGCCGAGCGATCGTCGGCATCGAACAGGCGTCCGCCCCCTAATGGCGACCAGGCCATGGGATGTAGGGCGGTGCGCTGGCAGTGGTCGAGCGAGCCGTCGACGAGAGGCGACGTCTGTAGCAGCGACAGTTCGATCTGGTTCACCGTCAGTGGCGCCTCGAGAAAGGCCTCGAGAAGCTCGATCTGGGACGGAGTGAAGTTGGAGACCCCGACCGCTCGCACCTTGCCTTCACGGATCAGCTGATCGAGGGCTGCCGCCGTCTGCCGAGCGTTCATCAGGAGGTCGGGGCGATGCAGCAGCAACAGGTCGAGACGGTCGGTAGCGAGGTTCTCGAGAGATCGCTCGACCGAGCTGCTGATGTGATCCGGACTGGTGTCGTAGTGCTTGACGACGTGTCCCGGCCGGTTGCCGGACAAGAGCGCGATGTCGCACTTCGAGACCAGGGTCATCTGGTCGCGAAGCCCGGGGCTCTGGCGGAGAGCGTCGCCGAAGATCCGCTCACAGCGATAGTCACCATAGATGTCGGCGTGGTCGAAGGCGTTGATCCCCAGCTCGAGGCACGCTTCGATCTTGCTCTGCACGTGGGCCGGCTCGTGTCCTGACGGGTCGTCTGCCAGGCGCCAGCAGCCGTAGATCACCCGCGGGAGGTCGAGGTTGGTATTCGAGAGTCGGATGGTCTTCATGGATGATTCCTCTGGGAGCGTGCGGATCTCAGAGACTGCTGCGCGCGATCCCCGAATTGTCGACGACTGACCAGTCAGGACGGGTCAGGACTGGCCGACCGTGGCACCGTTGTCGATGACGAGCTCCGCGCCGTTGACGTACTTGGATTCATCGGAAGCCAGGTAGAGCACCATGTTGGCCACGTCGGCAGGTTCTCCGATCCCCATGGCGACACGCGTGGCTTCGGGATCTTCTTGCTCCATGAGGCTGAAGCCGGAGAGCTCCTCCAGAGCGGTGTGGACCATGGGGGTGGAGATGCTGCCGGGATGGACGGAGTTGCACCGGACGCCGTTCTTCTGGTCGCGGCAGTACACGGCAATCGACTTGGTCATCGAACGAATCCCTCCCTTCGCCGCGGAGTAGGCCAGGTAGGGAGCGATCCCTACGAGAGCGGCGATCGACGACATGTTGATGATCGATCCGCCACCACTTCGAGCCATGGCTGGGAGACAGTGTCGGCAGCCGAAGAAGGTACCGTCGAGGTGGACGCTCAGTGTCCTGCGCCACTGCTCCGTCGAGGTCGTTTCGATGTTGGCGATCGGTGCGATACCTGCGTTGTTCACGAGCACGTCGAGGCGCCCGAACTGGTCAAGCACTCGCTCGACCAGCGTTGGCCAGGAGCTCTCGTCGCCGACATCCTGCTGAAAGAACTCACCCCCACACGAGGCGGCAACCTCTCGGCCCCCTGCGACATCGACGTCCGTCAGGACCACGTGCGCGCCTTCCTCTGACAGTCGGATCACATCGGCCTTGCCCAGTCCTGAAGCGGCGCCGGTCACGATGGCGACCTTGCCTGCGACGCGCCCGCCGAGCGGTTCTGCTGCCTCTCTCATGGAGCCGTGCCCTTCAGCTGATGAGCTGATGCAGAACCTTCCCATGGACGTCCGTCAGTCGGAAGTCACGGCCTTGGAAGCGATACGTCAGCTTCTCGTGGTCGATACCGAGCAGATGCAGGATCGTGGCGTGCAGGTCGTGTACGTGCACCTTCTCGTCGACGACCGAGTAGCCGATGTCGTCGGTTACACCATAGGAGAAACCGGGCTTTGTGCCACCGCCTGCCATCCACATCGTAAAGGCGTCGATGTGATGGTCGCGGCCGATCGCAAGGCGCACTTCGCCCATGGGCGTTCGCCCGAATTCGCCCCCCCAGATGACGAGTGTGTCGTCGAGCAGGCCGCGTCGCTTGAGGTCTGTCACCAGCGCTGCTGAAGCCTGATCCACCTCGCGGCAGCGTTGCTCTAGCGGCTCACCGAGGTTGTTGTCGGGGTCGCCGTGATGATCCCAGTCGGCATGGTAGAGCTGTACGAAGCGCACACCACGTTCGATCATTCGGCGCGCCAACAGACAGTTGCGTGCGAACGATGGACCGTCGTCTTCGATGCCGTAGAGCTTGCGAACTTCGTCCGACTCGTCCGCGACGTCGACCAGCTCTGGAGTGCTCGTCTGCATGCGAAACGCGAGCTCGTAGTTGGCGATGCGCGACTCGATGGTGCTTTCGTCGACCTCCCCTATCTGCAAGCGATCGAGTTGGGCGACCGTGTCGAAGAAGTCACGCTGACGATCGTCATCCGTGCCCTGGGGGCTCCTCAGGTTGAGTACCGGCTCGTGGCCCGAGCGAAAGGGTGTTCCCTGGTGTCGCGGCGGCAGGAAACCGCTGCCCCAGAGGGGTGAGCCTCCGCGTGGGCCGCGGCTTCCGGACTGCAGGACGATGAAGCCTGGAAGGTCATCAGCTTCGCTGCCGATACCGTAGGAGACCCAGGCTCCCATGCTCGGTCGACCGAACTGGCCAAAGCCGGTGTTCATGAACAGCTTTGCGGGACCGTGGTTGATCTCGTTGGTCTCGAGGCCGCGAACCCAGCAGAGGTCGTCCACGATGCGCGCGGTGTGCGGGAGCAGCTCGCTGACCGGGGCGCCGGACTCTCCGTGGCGTGAGAACGATCTGCGGGTACCGAGCAGCTGCGCTCGTGCCGGGTCGATGAAGGCGAAGCGCTTGCCATCGGTCGTGCTCGACGGTGGCGTCTTGCCGTCGAGTCGCTGGAGGGTTTCTTTCGGCTCGAAGAGCTCGAATTGGCTCGGGCCTCCCGCCATGAACAGGAAGATCACGCTCTTGGCCCGAGGAGCCAGGGCGCGCGCAGGGCTGCCGCTGACATGACTGCCCAGGAGGTGGTAGAGCGCGATCGAGCCCAGGCCGACGCCACCCTGGCGCAGGAACTCTCGTCTGGCGATACGTCGCATGGTGCCTAGCTCCGGTGTGAGAACTCGTCGAGGTTGAAGAGGACCCGAGCGACCGCTGACCACGCACTCGATCGGCTGACGCGGCTTCGCTCGCGTTGCAGGAAATCGAGCATGACCAACTCTTCTTCCGCCGTCGGGGGGCGACCGAGTGCCATCTCCCACGCTCGGCGGATGCGCTTCTTGGGCGAGCCGATACCTTTCATCAGGCGGCGTGCCAGTCCTTCGGTGAGCTCGAGCATCATGGGATCGTTGGCGAGAGTCAGGGCTTGCAGCGGCGTGCTCGAAGGGATGCGGCGCGTGCAGGTCACGTTGGGCTGCGGCGCGTCGAAGGTGGTCAGGAAAGGGTAGGGGCTCGACCTCCAGATTCGAACGTAGAGCGTTCGGCGGTAACGGTTGGCGCCTTCTTCGGCGACCCATTTCTTGTCTCGCTGGGTGAACGAGAAGACGCCCTCAGGCTGTGGCGGCTGCACGGGTGGACCGCCGATCTCAGTCGAGAGTAGGCCGCTCGCTCGGAGCGCCGAATCGCGAATGGCTTCCGCGTCGAGTCGCAGACGCGACTGGCGCCCGAGCCAAAGGTTGCCTGGGTCTCGCTCCGCGATGTCCTGGCGCCAAGACGACGCCTGTTTGTAGGTCTCGGAAGTCACGATGAGTCGGTGAATCGCCTTCATCGAAAATCTCTGGTCGACCAGCTCACGCGCGAGCCACTCGAGCAGGTCGGGATGGGACGGCGCCGCACCGCGCACGCCGAAGTCGTTCTCCGTCGACACCAGGCCCAGGCCGAAGAATCTCTGCCACCAACGGTTGACGGTGACGCGATGAACGAGGGCGTTGTCCGGGTGCACCAGCCATCGCGCCAGTTCGAGGCGTGTGCCGGGTGGCTTCTGTGGTGCGAAGTGGTTGAAAGCCGCTGGAACGTCGGCCGAGACTTCGTCACCGGGATCCAGGAAGCTGCCCCTCTGAAAGACGTGCGTTGTCCTCGGCGGGCTCTGCTCGCGCATCACGAGTGCCGTTGGCAGATCAGGACGCTCCTCCTCATGGGCCACCAGCGCGTTCCATGCGTCGCGCCACTCCTGAGTGACGCTGGCTTCTGCCACACCGCTCGTGAAGCTGACTCGAAACCGACCGAGGACATGGTTGGTGCCGTGGTTCTGAGCGAGTTCGACGTGAAGGTCGAGCTCGTTTGGCGGAAGAGCTTCGGCCAGCCGAAAGGCCGCAGCGTGCGGCTGGCCCTGGGGTGAGAGCACCTCCCACGAGCTCGGGTCGCGAAGAGCGTGCTCCCGCCACTCGTCCTGAGATCCGGTAGCGCGCGAGAACACGCGTACGCTGCTCACGGCGAAGCCACCGCTTCTGGCCCTACCGGGTCCGAGTTCTCGGAGGTCGAAATCGGGTAGGGCATCGATCCGAATGGCCGAGATGCCGGGGATTGGTGCCGGCCCCTCGAGCTCGTAGAGCGACGTCTGCGGGTTGTGAGCGACGCTGAGAATCGAAGCGTCGGCCAGGACTCGGAGCTCCGGACCCTCGCTGGCCGACGTGTAGCGCGGGCGCCACGCGGTCCAGCCGGCAGTCGCATTGCGCTCGGCTGCGACGAGCAAAGCTGCGAGCTCCTCCCGCCTGGCCTCGAAGGCTTCGAGCTGGGGACGCGTGCGTTCGTCGGTGACGGCAACTCGAGGCCCGGTACTCACGCCGCCGTCGGCGGTCTGATTGAAGAACGCGAGCATCTGGTAGTACTCGGCGTGAGTGACCGGGTCGTACTTGTGGGTGTGGCACTGGGCACACGCGAGAGTCGACCCCAGCCAGACCGCACCCGTCGTGTTCACGCGGTCGATCACCGCGTTGACGCGGTTCTCTTCGTCCTTGGCGCCACCCTCCTGATTGATCTGGGTGTTGCGATGGAATCCCGTCGCGACGAGCTGAGCGTTGCTCGGCTCCGGTAGGAGATCGCCTGCGAGCTGCTCGATGGTGAACTGGTCGAACGGCATGTCTTGGGCGATGGCTCGAACCACCCAGTCGCGGTAGGGCCACATGTCTCGTCGCCCGTCGATGGTGAAGCCGTTCGAGTCGGCATAACGCGCCAGGTCGAGCCAGTGTCTGGCCCACCGTTCGGCGTAGTGAGGAGAGTCGAGCAGACGATCGACGACATCGTCGTAGGCGTCGGTGCTGGAGTCAGCGAGGAAGGTGTCGATCTCTTCCGGAGTCGGGACCATGCCGATCAGGTCCAGGCTGAGCCTGCGAATCAAGGTTCTCCGATCGGCAGGTGGTGACGGCTCGAGGCCAGCGCGCTCGAGGCGGGCGCGAACAAAGCGGTCGATGGGATGAGGCTCAGAGCGTCGCGGCGGCTCGACTGCACGAAACGGCGCATAGGCCCAGTGTGGCTGCCAGCCTGCGCCCTGCTCGATCCAGCGTCGGAGGACATCGATCTCACCCGGGTCGAGAGCCTCGGCGTGGCTCGCGGGCGGCATGCGCAGGCGAGGGTTCTTCGAGCTGACCCGATAGAACAGCGCGCTCTCGTCAGGCGCGCCAGGTGCGACGACCGAGCTCAGCGAGTCGGGATGGTCGAGGTACAGGTCGGCCTCGCGTTTGCCTTCGTCAGGACCGTGGCACTGGGTGCAGTGCTCGGCGAAGATCGGCCGCACGTCGCGGCTGTAGTCGACCGGCACGTCAGTCGCGGCCGCAGCCGCGGACAGGAGGAGAAGCAGCGGCGTCAGGCGCATGGCGAAGCTCTCATGACAGGAGCAGAGTGTAGCTTGGCCGACGGTAGCTTGGTCCACGGTAGCTTGGTCCTCGGTAGCTCGGACACCGAACGCAACGATTCACTCGCGGGAGGGGTGGTGATCGGTGCCAGCCTCTCCGTCATATGATCGGTGCGCGGCGAGCGCGTTCGAACGATTGCCGTCGAGTGGGGAATGAAGACGCGATGACCGAGCCACAGAGGAGCGCCGCGGCAGAGGCCATGGAGTCAGGAGCCGACCCGATCCTGAGTGCCGTTCTCGAAGAGATGCGCCGCGTTGCGCAAGACCAGGAGATCGAGCTGGGCGCCGAGTTCTCCGGATCGACACCGTCGATGGATGTCCCTCTCTTGGAGAGTGGCCTCGACAGCATTGGCTTTGCCACCGTGGTGGCGTTGCTCGAAGAGCGCCTCGGCTACGACCCGTTCCTGATGAGTGACGAGCCCATCTACCCAACGACGTTGGCCGAGTTTGTTGCGGTCTACCGAGACGCTGCCCCTGAGGCCTGAGTCGAGCCGATGAGTGCTCAGGCTGAGCGCCGCGCGGCCGCTGAGCCGCTCGGACTCTGGAGGCGCATCGGCGGCCGGCCCGCCGACGATGTGTTGTGGATTGCCGCGTCTGACGACCCGAACCGCGAGAGTGTGACCAGGGTCCTAGACGTCCAGTCGGTTCGCGAGGGCCCACTCGCTCGCTCCTGCGCCAACCGTCGTGTGGCTCTGGCCCTGGACCGGGTTGGAGATACCGCAACTGCGCTCTGCGCCCTGGACGGCATCGTGTCCGCGCTGCTCCTGCTTCCGAGAGAGGTTTCAGGGGACGAGCGTCTGTCGTTGATCGAGCGCTTCGCAGCCGATGTGGTGCTGGTGGGGCCGCAGGAATCCGACGTCGCCGAGAGCGTCGGCTCTCGAAGGCCCGACCTGGCAGTTCGAAGCTGGGACGCGCAGGCAGACGTGCCCGCGCTCGAGCCCAGTGCTACATCGTCGAGAACGAGCCCGATCGAGACCGAGTGGGTGCTCGCCACCTCGGGCACCACGGCGACGCCGCGACTCGTGTCTCATTCTCTCGGTTCCCTGACGCGTACGACCCGAACGGTTCGAACGGCCCCCCAGTCGGACTCGGCCAGTTCGCAAGGGCCTGCTTCCTGCTGGGGACTGCTGTACGAGATCGAACGGTTTGCAGGGCTGCAGGTCTTCCTACAGGCGCTCTGGTCACGCGCCGTCTTGCTCATTCCCCCCAGCGTTGCTCCTACGGAGCCGACCTTGAGGTTTCTCGAGAGGCATGACTGCAACTCGGTCTCGTGCACGCCATCGTGGGCTCGTCGCGCGATGCTGTCGGCTGCGAGTCGCGACCTCTCCCTGCGTCAACTGACGTTGGGCGGCGAAATTGCGGACGACTCGATTCTGGCGGCTCTGCGCGCCGCCTATCCCGAGGCTCGACTCGTGCACATCTATGCGTCGACCGAGGCCGGTGTCGGCTTCACTGTACGGGACGGGATGGCTGGCTTTCCGTCGTCATACCTCGAGTCGAGCGTCGACGGCGTGGAGCTGGATGTGCGAGACGGCCGCCTCTGGATCCGTCCGCCGGAGTCCGATCAGGTCTATCTCGACGGCGCACCCACCGGAGACGGGACCTTCCCGAGCCACGTAGCCGACGAGACCGGCTGGATCGACACTGGTGACCTCGTTCGCCGCGAGGGTGAGCGTCACGTTTTTCTCGGACGAGCCGCTGGCGCCATCAACGTGGGTGGGAGCAAGGTGTTGCCGGAGGAGGTCGAGGCCACGATCCTTCAGGTCGAAGGAGTGGAGGAATGCCTCGTCCGTGGTCGGCGCAGTGGCTTGACCGGCGAGCTGGTCGAAGCTTTTGTCGTCGGCAGTTCGAGCGACGATGACCTGCTGGCGCGGGTGAAAGAACACTGCAGGGCTCACCTTCCGAAGTACAAGCGGCCGGCTCTCCTGCGCGCCGTCGACGAGTTGGAACTTGCCGCCGCGGGCAAGAAGTCACGGCGCGCGGCGGGAGGTGTCGAGTGAGACGCTCTGGTTCGCCACTGGATCGTGACGATTCGGGCTGTGTCGTGGTGACCGGGGGGACTCGGGGGCTGGGACTGGAGATTGCCCGAGTCCTGGCGCAGACCCCGGAGCGTGACGGCGGTCTGGTGATCTGTACGGGGCGAAGGCTGTCGACACAGCTGGAGGCTCTCATGGCCGAGCACTCCGCGATTCGCTTTACGGCACTGGACCTCGGTGACACCGACAGTCTTCACGGCACAGTCACCGGGATCGGTCGGGAGTTCGGGCCCATCCGCGGGCTGATCAACAATGCAGCAATTGCCCATGACGGTGTCCTCGCCACACTCCATCCGACACAGATCGAGGAGATGCTCACGGTCAACCTGCTCGGCACGATTTTGGTCACCAAAGCGGCCCTCCGATCGATGCTGGTCGGCGGTCGTGGCCGCATAGTGAACATCTCTTCGATCGTTGCCAACACCGGCTTTCGAGGACTGTCGGTTTACGGCGCCACCAAAGCGGGACTGGTCGGATTCACTCGCAGCCTCGCTCGCGAGACGGGGCAGGCGAACGTGACGGTCAACGTCGTGTCTCCGGGTTTTCTCGAGACCGATATGAGTGCCAGCCTCGGTAGCGAAGAGCGCGCAAAGATCGAACGGCGCTCGCCACTCGGTCGCCTGGCGACGACGACGTCGGTCGCTGAGGCCGTCTTGTTCCTGCTGGGTCCTGGTGGCGCGGACGTCACCGGTACCGAGATCGTGGTCGATGCAGGCAACACCGCCTGAGCCCGGCCGCCCCGAGGGGCGCTCGAAAGGAGGGGGTGTTCGCCTCGAGGCCATCGGCCCCGAACATGAGCAGCGCATCGAGGCGTTCAACCGTCGGATGGACGCGGGGGGCAGTTCGCAGCACCTCTCGCTGACTCCGCCGTTCTCGAAGATTGCTCGCACCCGAGACTCTCCGATCCGGATTCACAGTTTCGTGCTGTGCATGGGCGAGCACGTTCGGGGCGGGGTGAACGTCAAGGTCATGCCGTTTCGCGTGGCCGGCGAGTCGCGCGACATTGCCTTCTACAACCGGCCGCTTTCCGAAGGCATCGTCGACAAGCGTTATGCGATCGCCGGCACCATGATCCACAAGCTGACCCAGCGCCAGTTTCCCGAGATCTACGGTCTGGGGGTTGGCTCGCGCCAGGAGCCGGTGGCGAGGTTGATGGTCGCGACCGGATGGAGCT
>JANQPS010000908.1 GCA_028285365.1 Thermoanaerobaculia bacterium
CGGCGCGCTCGGCACCGTCGCCCTCGTCCGCGGAAGGCTCGACGGCGGCACGCTCCGCGACGTTGAAGACGTTTTTGTCGCCCAGCCTTGGACCGCAGATGTCGCTCTCGACAACCCGTCGATCCGGCTCTTGTCGACCGCATCGGCGAGGCTGGCCTTTGCTCCTGACGGCAAGCTCTTCATGACGATGGGTGGCGCTTTTGGCGTCGAGCGTGAGGACGGCACCTCCAGCTTCTTCGGGCTGGCGATGTTGGCGCAAAACCCCGACAGCCACGCTGGCAAGCTCCTGCGGCTCAACGACGACGGCAGCGCGCCCGCGGACAACCCGTTCTATGGCCGCGAAGGCCACAAGCCGGAGGTCTATTCGATGGGCCACCGGAATCAGCAAGGACTCACGATCCATCCGGAGACGGGTCAACCGTTCGCTTCCGAGCACGGCGTCCAGGGCGGGGACGAAGTCAACGCCATCGAGCCCGGTGGCAACTACGGTTGGCCAGTCGTCTCCTACGGTCGCCACTACGACGGGCCCAGAATCGCCAAGCAGTTTTGGCGCGAGGGCATGAAAGAACCCATCGTCTACTGGGTTCCGTCGATCGCACCCTCCGGTCTCGCCTTCTACACGGGCGACCAGTTCCCGGAATGGAAAGGCAACCTGTTCGCCGGCGCGATGATGGTGGGTCGCGTCCCGCGCACCGGGCACCTCCAACGCATCGAGTTCAACGAGAACGGTGAGGAACTGAGACGGGAGTCGATCCTCGTCGAGCAGCGCCAGAGAATCCGTGACGTTCGTCAGGGGCCTGACGGCAACCTGTACCTGCTGACCGAAGAAAACCAGGCCGCGCTTCTGAGGCTGGAGCCGGTCGCCGGGTCTCAGGGCGCCAGTGGGGATTGACGGTCGCGAGAAACGGGCAGCCTGGGATCATTGCCCATCCCATCTGAACATCACACCGGTCAGCCCAGACACCCGCCCTCTGATCAGAGCAGCAGGATCGCGGCAGCCGCGGCGGCCACAACGACGACAAACACGATCCACATCCACTTTCCGCTGCCGCCAGAACCCTCCTGCGCAAGCGCTTTGCGCACCGCCTTGGGCTTCTGCTCGCTGTTGGCGGTGGCCACGTCGCCCGAGCTCGGCCGACCACCGGCGAGCGTCTCCTCCGTCTTCTCGGTCAGAGCCACCTCAGACTCACTCGGCAGCGGATCGTGAGACTCTTGTCGTGACGCCTGATCCTCACCCGCAGGGGTCCCGGCGCGCTCGCCTGGCTTGACCTGTTTGGGTATCGCGTCGGTCTCGATCGCGTCAGCTTCGTCCTCCGGATCCTCGTCACTCGGGTTGTCTGGTGATCCAGCCTTGGCCTGAGCCATCGCGTCCAGCTGATCGCGCATCAAATCCGCGGACGCTGCGGTCATCTTGACCGTCTGTTTGCGATCGACCTCTTCGACCGCGAGCAAGGCGGGCAGTTCGCCAGGCGCGAGGCCAATCGGTTGACGAAGACGAGTCAGTCGCTCGTGAAACTCCATGGCGGTCTGAATTCGATCGCCAGGGGCCTTGGCCAGAGACTCGAGAATCAGCTCTCGCAAACCCGAAGGGACGGCGCCAGTTGGATCCGTCTCGTCGAAGCTGAGGGGGGGATTGAAGAGCTGATTGGACAGAACCTTCGCAAACGACTTGCCGGCGATCGGGCAGACCCCGGTGAGGACCTCGTAGAGCACGACACCAAAGCTGTAGATGTCGCTGACCGGGCTGGCCTCGGCGCCACCGTCGGCGCGCAGCAGCTCGGGCGACACGTAGCGCGCCTTGCCCACGAAGTTACCTGCCGCGGTCACTCCACCGGTCACGTCGGTGCCGCGAACGTTCTTGACGATGCCGAGGTCGATGAGCTTGACCAGCGGGTTCCCGTCGTAATCGAGAGTGAGCATGAGGTTGTCGGGCGCGATATCGCGATGGACGAACCCGGCTTTGTGCAGAACGTCGAGCGCAATCAAACCCTGGCGACCTACGTCAACGGCAAGGCCGACGTCCATCGGACCGAAGTCATCGACGAGCTGTGCCAGGTCACGGCCCTCGATGTACTCCATGACCATGAGCGCCGTGCCGTCCTTGGCCATCCAGAAGTCGAAGAGCTGGGCGATGTTCGGATGGCGCAGCTGAGCCGCCGCCTTGGCTTCGCGCATGAATCGCTTCTGCGCGACTTCGCTCATCGCATGATCCGGGAGGATCTGCTTGATGACACGCTTCTCTTCGAGCAGGCGGTGTTGAACGAGATAGATCTCGCCCATTCCACCTTCGTTCATGCGTTCGAGGACTTCGTACTTGTCCTCGATGAGATCGGTTCTTAACGGCACGTGGCGCGGAGGGGGGCTCGAGATTGGCTGGAGAGATTTAGGGATCGAGGATCTCGATCACTACGGGGCCCGTTACGGTGCACATGCATGCTAGCCGACAGTCACCCGGCTGGAGCCCGCAAACGTCCTCGAGCGTCTCACACTCCTGACTACCGGCGGGGGTCAGATGCTCGGCACCGGAGATCACTCGGACAGGGTCGCTTCCACAGATGCCTGCGTGACACTCGGAGTTCATCCGCACGCCGTTCTTCTCCGCGACCTCGCACAAGGTCTCTCCTGGCGCCACGGGGAACGTCTTGCCGAGCCCCTCGAACGTCACCGACGGATCACCGCTGGCACCGGCCGGAGAGTCGGCCACGGGAGACTCACCGGAAGCCGTCAGCGGCCGAGTTGGCCTCGAGTCTTCTTCGTCCTCCAGATCGAGCACACGACCCGCCAGACCGAGAACGAGCTGCTGACGGCCGACGCGGAACCGGTCGCCGTGCTCGAGACGCAAACCATCCCTCACTCTCAGGTAGGTGCCGTTGGCGCTCTTGAGGTCCTTGATCAGGAGCCCACCGTCCTCGACGACTACAGCGACGTGTCGACGTGAGAGCGAGAGATCCCCAGTGTCCAGGGCGACACCACCCTCATCGCGCCCCATGACCATGGTCGTCTGGCCGATGTCGTGGTGACCGACCAAGCGACCGTGGCCGTCGAAGTGGGCCAGCCGGAATCGTCCGGCGTCATGCTCGACGTTGAGAAACTGCTGCCCGAGCTGGATCAGGTCGCCAGCGTAGAGCGGAGTCTTCTTGGCGGGCACGAGCCTCAGGAAAGCCCCGCCAGGCAAGCCCTCGTCACGCAGAAGGTAGCCACCGCTCTCGCGTTCGAGAACCGCGCGACCGTTGATCAGCAGGTCGTCGTCGGGGAAGCAGAAGTCGGCGTCAGAATGGCCGATCGTAATCGTGTCCTTCTCGAGCGTCTTGGGGGCGTCGAACTGGCCGCCAGGCAAAGCTCGGACCAGGCTGTCGTGCAAAAGCCCGTCCCCTTCTGCCGTCGGTGACCCCACCGCCAGCCGCTCCGGCGCCGTATCGGTGGCCGCGGATGAGGCATCGGCCACAACAGCCGAGCCGGTCCCTGCGACGGGGTCGTCGAGAGCGGTCGGCTCGGGCAACACGACGTCGAGATCGGCCACCCCGTCGAGGCGCTGGCGTACGACCTCGGCCACCTCGACGCCATCGCGGAGTGCGGACTTGATGTTGCCCTGACGCCGCACTTCACGAAACGCTGCGGGATCGTCGTCGAATCGTTCGCACTGGAGGTAGATGGGACTGAGCAGATCACCCAGCAGGTAGACGTTTGGTTGCGCGCTCTCGTGAAGCCGGTTGACGAGCATTCTGCGTTTGCCGCGGGTACCGCCGGCAACCATCTCGATCCCCATCTCGCCGAGCAAACCCTCTGGAAGATCGTCACCAATCTGCGCCAGACAACAGTCTTTGGGGAACTCGAGGTGGGTCGTCTCAGCAGGCCGTCCGTCGAGCCGCCGACGGTCTACTCGGATCGACAGGTACTCCTCGTGATCGTCCCCGACGACCACCGAGGCGGGCTCGCTCCCCCTGAAGTAGCGGATGTTGCCCAGTCCGACGTAGGCACTGAAGAAGGCGTCGGCGAGCGCTCTCGACACCCTGGGCATCTTGTTGCCGCGGTACGACCAGTAGACATGGGTCGGGTCTCCGGCCTGGTCTTTGGCGCGCGCGATCGCGATGACCGCCTCGGCAGCTGACGTGCCTCCACCAATCACACACGCCGGTCGGCCCACAAACCTGGACGGGTCGTCCAACTGATACGACACGCCGTCGAGGTTGCCGGGGATGTCGAGATGACGAGGTACACCGCGCCCGAGCGCCAGGGCCAGATGACGGGCGCGCAGCGTTCGCTCACACTGGCCTTGATGGTCGTAGACCCTGACGGCGAGCGGAGCCTCATTCGGCGAGTCGCCGGACGTGCCGTCGCGCGACTCGAGGCCCAGCAGCTCGATGCCTACACACGACGGCACCTCGTGCTGCTGATAGAGCGTCTTCCAGTTGCCGCAGATCTCGTCCTTGTCGATCGGTTCGAACTCGAGACAAGAGATCAGCTCGCCTCCCGATGGAAAACGCATTCGGTCTCCGCCACCAAAGCCGGGCAGGATGAGCTTGTGTTTCGAGTAGTCCCGAATTCTCTTCATCAGGTCGTCGTGCTCGACGACCAGGACCCTGAGCCCCAACTCCGAGCCCCTGAACGCCGCGGCCGTGCCAGCCGGACCACCACCGACGATCAGCAGGTCGTAGGTGGACTCCCCGAGCAGGGTCTCTCGGTCGGAGCTGTTGGTGTTTGCCTGACTGTCGTCGCTCATTTCCTCACTCTCCGCTCTCGCCACCACTCTCAGAGGACTCCTCGGCGCTCGTCGCCAGTCGAGCGGCTAGATCACCGAAGCACAAGACCGATCCGATCCCCAGTGGGGTCTCGTCCTTTGCCTCCTGTTCTCCGACGAACGTCTGATTGCTGCTGCCGAGATCCTGGACGAAGACACGACCATCCCGCCACACCATCCGCGCATGCCGGCGAGAGAGATGAGGGTGATCGATCCGAACGTCCGAACGCGAGCCTCGTCCGATGATGATGTCCAGCTTGTGCGGCGCTTCGAACGGAATCTGGACCTTCTCGTGCCCTGAATCCAGATGGAGCACGAGCCACAAATCCTCCGCAGGGAGACCGGTGGCCTGACCGATCTCCAACGCGCCCGCCGCATCTCGCGCTGAGCGTGCCCGCTCCGCGGGTGTCTTGTCGAAAGTCGGCAGCGTCGGCGCAGTTTCGTCGTAGCGCGTACGCTCGCGTCGTGGCAGGGGCTCGCCGATTCCGGCAAGGGCTCCG
>JANQPS010000917.1 GCA_028285365.1 Thermoanaerobaculia bacterium
AGAGGGACCGCAGTCTCCCAGCGGTCGGCGAACCACCGAGAAACTCGTCCACGACGTGCCACGGGTCGCGGACACTGGACTGCAGTCGATTGGCCAGTCTCGACGCACCGCTCGACGACAAGACACTCGCGGCACGTCTCACCGTCGGAGTCGTCAGAGACCGGGAATCGAGGACGTGCAGGTCATGAGCGAGACGAGCCAGTCGATAGTCCTCGATACGCAAGTCGTCTAGCTGACTCCAGTCGACGCGCGCCAGCTTGGCGAGCTCTGCCGCACGAGCACCCAGGCGCGAGCGGCGAGCCTCGAGCTCGGCACGCTCGTCCAGGCCGGCATGAAGAAACACCAGCACGCGTTCTTCGGGCTCCATCAGGCCATCCGGCAGCTGCGCGAGTTGCTCGAGGAGCTCACGCGTCTGGGCGCGGCGACCCAGGAGACCCTGAGTCCGAGCCAACAGCACTCGCAGCTGGTCCCGATGCCAGTCGATCCCTTTCGAGTCCAAGACACCAACTACCCCATGCAAGCGATCGAGCGCCGCCGCCAGATCACCCAGTCCGATCTCGAGACGTGCCCAGAGCTGCTGATCCTCCACCCAACCTCGAACGTTGCCGTCGCTCCGATTGCGCTCGCTGACGCGCTCTAGCAGTTCTTCGACCCCGTCGAAGCGGCCGCGGCGAATGCGAATCTCCGCCAGATTGCTCAGAGTGAGGGTTTCGCTGCCTGGCCCCTCGCACGACGCCAGAAGCCGGTGGGCATGTCGGCAAGCGCGCTCCGCGCCACCGAGGTCGTCAGCCGCCACAGACGCGAGCACCAGGTCGTTCCACAGGCGCCCGGCTTCGTGGCGAGCCAAGTGTCTTCGAGCGAGCTTCAAGGCCTCTTGGACGGCACGTTGCGCCGCCTCGGGCCGTCCCCGCGTGAGCTCGAGCAGAGCTCGAGCGTGCAGGTAGCTGGCCTGGTGCTCGACGTTGGACTCAGGTGACCACGGACCGTCCAGACAACGAGCCATCTCGTCGACGAGACCAAGGTCCCAGTACCCGAATGCGGCCACGACGCGAGCCCGACGTACGATCTGAGACCCAAGACCGGCTTCAGCCAGGCTGTCGAGTTTCGAGGTCCACTGAGCGACTCCTTTCTTCTGACCGAGGTTGGCGAAGATCCGAAGGGCTGCGTCACCGACTAAGACCAGCTGTTGCCCCGTAAGCGACGCCCGCTGCAGCGTGTTGACAGCACGCAGCGCCGCCCGCCAGCGACCGAGAGGCACGAGGCAGCGCAACCTCAGAATGCGCTCGTCGAGCGTTCCGTCACTTTGGAGCTCTCGAACGGCCGACTCGAGTCGACCCTCCTTGAAGAGCCTGAGCGACCGGGCAAGGCGCGCCTCGGACGCAGGCTTGACGGCTCCGTCGACACCGGTAGCTTCTCGACCCGGGGCCGATCCGGATGCCGCCCAGAGTCGCTCGAAGTCGTCACCTTCGAGGACCCGCCTCGCAGCAGCCGCGTGCGCACACGAGTGCAAGTGGCCCGACTGAGGTCGCCCAACGAACTGAACTGAGGTCTGTCCGCCACGCTGGACATCGGCCACCAGTGCACCCCGATGAATCCCGAAGCCGCGGCTGCGCAGAAACGAAGCGCGACGGAGCAGGCTCTCGATGGCGTCGTCGAGGTCGAGATCTACGAGATCCTGCCGCCATTCCTCAACGAGCTCGCGCGCAACGCGGCGCGCCTGCCCACGACCAGCCAGGGAGGGATTCTCCGCAAACAGACGCTTGGCGAGGTCGGTCAGCTGGTGCTGCGGTCGCTGGGCGGACGACCGGGCTGCGGCGCGGACACCGCACAACCGGCCCTCCGAATCGACGTGGGCGTTTGACCAGCCGGCATCGTCGAGATCCAGATCAATTCGCTTCAGATGAGCCAGCACGCAGGCGCCCTGAAACAACACTCCGATCCGTTGACGCTCGCTCGACTGGATCCACCCCGGATCGGGAGTCTCTCCGTGTCTGATGTTGACCCGAGGTCCCATCGCCGGCATGCGAATCGAGAGTCGACCACCCGGGGGTCCCGTCGCCTGGGAAGTCGCAGTCCAACCAGTAGACATGGGCATCACTCCTCGACTGGGCTGGCCGCTACCAAACTCCCAATGTCGAAGCGCACCGTCTCGCGAGCTCCTCTCAACGGGCTCTCGAAACCGCCAACTCCTGACGCATCACCTGCGACTCGGTTACGGCCTGTTCTAGGGGACGACCTTCCACTGTAGCGGATCGGCTCGACGGTCGCGAGGCGGCGAGCGCGTCATCAAACGTCGCGTCCCCTCACGAGGTAGTCGAGGTCCCTCCAGAAACCAGGGTACGACTTGCCGACGACGTGGGGTTCCAGGATCCGAACACCACCGCGTCGCAAGCCCACCAGCGCCATGCTCATGGCAATGCGATGATCGTCGTAGGTCTCGATCTCGACCGGTTCGTTAGGAGCCTCGCCCGGTTCGAGCCATTCGGGTCGTCCCTCGATCTCGAGCCCGTCGTCCAACTCGCGAACCACGACCCCGCAGCGCTCGAGCTCTCTGGACATCGCGCGGAGACGGTCGCTCTCTTTGATCCGCAGATGAGCCACGCCACGAATTCGAGTCGTTCCCGGACAGAAGGCGGCCACTGCAGCCAACGTCGGCACTTGATCCGGCATCGCCCCGAGATCCACGTCGAGTGCCGACTCTGGCCGCCCGCTGACGACGACCGCGCCGTCGTGCCAGGACACGGTCGCACCCAGCTTCTCCAGCACGTCGAGAAAACGTCGATCACCTTGAAGTGAGTCGGCACCCACCCCCCGGATCTCGACCTCGCCGCCTGTAATACACGCTGCCGCAGCGGGATAGGCCACGGCGGAGAAGTCACTCTCCACGACGATGCTGCGCCTGCTCCCGGAACGCTCACCCGTCGGCACGACCCGCCAGAGGCCTCCGTCGACGTCCACCGTCGCACACCCGAGCTCGGTCATGGCCTGGAGTGTGAGGTCGACGTACGGCGCAGAGGCCAACGACGTCACCTCGATCTCGAGTCCTGCGTCCAACACGCTTCCCGCCATCAGCAGGGCAGACAGGTACTGAGAAGACGACGACGCGTCGAGACTGCAACGACCTGACGACAGACTTCCCCCGTGAAGCTCGACCGGCACGTAACCCTCTTGTCCGAGAGACACGACCTCGGCCCCCAACTGCCTGAGCGCCTCGACCAGCTGAGCGATCGGCCGCTCACGCATCCTCGGCGTACCGTCCAGCTCCCAGCGACCAGGAACGACACAGAGCGTGGCGGTCAAGAACCTCAACATGGTTCCGGCATTGCCACAAAAGACACGCCCTCCGGTCGACGGCGTGACCGGTGGATCGAGGACCAGGACTCCGTCCTGATGGCTCACACCCCACCCCATCGAGTCGAGGGCGGCGCGAAACAGATCGAGGTCTTCAGCCTCGAGGAGATTGCGGACCTCGAGAGGTAGCTGATGGAGCAGAGCCAGATTGAGGAACCGATGAGACAGGCTCTTGGAGCCAGGCGGCAGCACGCTTCCTCTCGCAACGACACCCGAAGGCACGTCGTAGTGCCGGTCTCGGCCGAGGTCACTCACGACGTCGCTCCCAGCTCGATCTCGGACTCCTCTCCCAAGAGAACGCCCTCGGACTCGACTCCAAAACCAGGGTTAGCCGGAAGCCAATCCGGCTGCTGACTCCGAAACCATGCATCGAGAATGCGCACCTCTCCGCCTTCGACAGACCAGGTATGAGGCTCGTGAAAGTGACCGAGCAGCAAGCGGTCGTTGCCTTGGTTCAGTCGCCGCCGTGCGTAACCGCGAATCGCCTCTTCCGGGATGCAGCTCTTGTGCTTGAAGTTGGTCTTCGCCAAACGGCTTTCCGTGCCATTCATGAAGGTCTTGCCCAGTGAAGCGGGAAGCAGGCGACACATGATCTTCGCCGGACTGCTCTTCGAGAGCCATCTCCAGAACAGGTATCGACTGTCGCGATCGTTGAGTCCGTCACCGTGAACGGCGAGGTACCTGCATCCGTCCACCTCGAAACGAATCTCGGTGCCCACCTCGTCGAAGGCATCCTCGTAGATCGAACCGGACAGAAAGAAGTCGCGATTACCCTCGACGTAAGAGACGTGCTTGCCCCGCTGTTTGAGCTCGCGAATCGCGGGCAGCACGAGGGCTACCTCTGCGGTCTCGAATCGGCGGTCGGCTACCCAGACGTGGAAGAGATCCCCCATGAACACGACGCGCTCGCAGCTGTCGAGCGTCGCCAGCTCTTCGAGCTGCCGGACGAGCTCGCGCCCGTCACCACCAGGACCTCCGAGGTGGGCGTCGGCAATGAGGGCAACGGCCATCAGCGATTCGACCCGCTCAGACGATCGTCAGAGGCCTGCGCTCTGGCGTCGCTCGCTCGAGCTCGTCGATCACGCCGCTGGCGATTTCGAGAAATGCCTCGGCATGTGGGCTCTCTTCTCCTGCGGCCATCGCCGGAACTCCCTCGTCACCGCCCAGAGCGATCTGGGGATCGAGCGGCACCGAGCCCAGAAAGCGACAGCGAAGGGTTTCCGCCGTCCGCTTCACGCCACCATGTTTGAAGATGTCAACGCGCTCGCCACAGCGGGGACAGACGAAGGTCGACATGTTCTCGACCAGGCCGAGCACCGGCACGTTGACCTTGCGGAACATGGCCAGGCCCTTGCGAGCGTCGATCAGCGCTACGTCCTGGGGCGTCGACACGATCACTCCTCCGGCCAACGGCACCTTCTGCGCAAGGGTCAGCTGAGCGTCACCGGTTCCGGGAGGCAGATCGACGATCATGTAGTCGAGCTCGCCCCAGTCGACGTCGCCCATCAACTGCTCTAGAGCCTTGATGACCATCGGACCACGCCAGATGACCGGCGTGTCGACGTCGAGCACAAAACCGAGCGACATCAATCGAATGCCGTACTTCTCGAACGGGACGATGCGACCGTCCTCGACTCGTGGCTTCTGCTGAATCCCCAACATCGTGGGAATCGAGGGGCCGTAGATGTCGGCGTCGAGCAGCCCGACACGGTGGCCTCGAGCCGACAACGCCAGCGCGAGGTTCACGGACACAGTCGACTTACCGACGCCGCCTTTGCCGCTCGCAACGGCAACGATGTGGCGAACGTGACTCAGCAGGCCCGAGTCACGCGCGGTTCCACGATGAGCCTGCGCCTGCTTCGGAACCATCACCTCGAGCGACACCTCGACGTCACCGAAGGGCTGCAGGGCCTTGTCGACCTCGACCTTGATCCGATCACCCGAGCCAGGATTGTGCGTGGGGACGGCGAGTTGGACCTTCGGTCGTGAACCCGTGCAGTCCACGGATCTCACGAAGCCGAACGACACGATGTCACGACTCATCCCGGGGAAGGTGACCGTCTTCAGCACCTCCCAGATCTGTTTCTCAAGGTTGTCCGACACGTTGCGCGCTCCTGGTCGCCCGGCAGCTTCGGGGGGAACCGACATCTCGATCAGTCGAGGGTCGACGCTGCTCCTATCTTAGTCGTCTCGTGGCGGGGCTTTCTCGTCTCGATGACCAGGCGCGACCCTTGTCGTACCCCGGTTCTCGCGCCCCCGGCGTCGTCTGCGACCGCCATCGTCGAGACATCATGACGCCCCGTGGTGGAGTGATGTTCGCCTACGCTCGCCTTTCCGATCTCATCAGCTTGCTCTCATCTGGTCGCTCTCATCTGGTCGCTCTCATCTGGCCGATCTCATCTGGCCGACCTCATCAGGCGATCGATCTCGGCACGAACGTTCTCGATCTGCTCTCGCTTCTTGCGAACGCTGCCCAGCTTTTGTGCCGCACCGTAGCCGATGGAGAGCTCGCCGGGTCGCACCAGCAGACTTCCTCGCGGTCTCATGTCGAGAGTGCCACGCAGACCTACCGGCACGATCGCCACGTCCGCCTTGAGCGCCAGGAGAAAGCCGCCACCCTTGAACTCCAGCAGCTCACTTGTCTGAGAGCGAGTCTCTTCGGGAAAGATGACGACGCTCATTCCTCGGTCGAGAAGCGACACCGACTCCTCGAAAGACTCTCTCGCCCGAGCTCGGTTGCTTCGGTCCACGGGTACGAAGCCCGCCACGCGAAGCGCCCAGCCAAACACGGGAATGAGGAACAGCGAGCGCTTCGCGAGGAAGCGGGCGCGACCGGGCAAGGTCGCCAGGATCAACGGTATGTCGTACAAGCTCTGGTGGTTGGCCAGGTAGACGTGCGGCTGCTCCGGCGGGATCGAACCTTCGAAGGTGCATCTCACCTTTGCGCCCGAGAACCACAACAGTCCCCGCGCCCAGAGTCGTGCGCAGCGGTCGGGGATCTTTCCAGACGGATTCAGGAGGCCTCCCACAATCGTCGCCGAGCCGAGCACGATCGATCCCACCACGAGAAACGTGTTGCCGGTCAACGTAGCAACAACAACACCCAACCAACGCAAAACGACTTTCGCCTCCTGGGGTACCACTGCACCTTGGTGATCGAGGTCCGGAACCCCGGGCCCGAGTGGCGCAGCGGACCTCACACGCTTGACCCAGCGGCTACAATCGACCGCCTGACTCGTTACGAAGGACGGTAGCTTAGCCTCTCCATCCGGATCCAAGTCCTCGATCATGCTGCGCGATCTCACGCGTGCGCTGGCCCAGCTCGGCGAGATAGCCATCCTCACGGTCCGGGCCTTCCTAGCGCTCGTCAAGCCCCCCTACGAGCTGGGCCTCTGGGTTCGTCAGATGGAGGCTCTCGGAGTCCGGTCGCTGGTCGTCGCCCTGATCTCGATGCTCTTCACCGGCATGGTGCTCGCGCTCCAGTCTGCCTACGCCCTCCCCGAGCTGGGGGTCAAGTACTACGTCGGCACCCTCGTCTCGAAGTCACTGACGAGAGAGCTCGCTCCCGTTCTGACAGCGTTGATCGTCGGTGGTCGCATCGGCTCTGGCATGACTGCGGAGCTCGGCACGATGAAGGTCACCGAGCAGATCGACGCGCTCCGCTCGATGGCCTTCGATCCCGTCAAGAAGCTCGTGGCCCCCAGGCTGGCCGCCACGCTCATCATGTTGCCGCTCCTCGTGATCCTGGGAAACGTGGTCGGCATCATCGGTGGCCTGCTCGTCACTGTCTACCAGCTGAACGTCGCCATGGGCGTCTATCTCAACGACGTGATGGGTGAGCTCACGTATGGAGATGTCCTCAGCGGGCTGGGCAAGACCGTCTTCTTTGCCTACTTCATCGCCATCATCGCCTGCTACAACGGCCTCAACGCTCGGGGCGGCGCAGACGGGGTCGGACGAGCGACCACCAACACGGTGGTTGGTGCGTCCATCTCCATCCTGATCTCCGACTACTTCCTCACGAAACTCTTCTTCATCTTCGAATCGTGAGCTCACTGTTCGAGATCAAAGAGCTCACCAAGAGCTACGGCGAGCGCCTGATCCTCGATCGCTTGAGCTTCGAGATCGAGCGTGGCGAGTGTCTGGTGATCCTGGGCCGCTCGGGCAGCGGCAAGAGCGTGACCCTGAGACAGCTCAACGGTCTCGAACGACCTGATTCGGGGAGCGTCCTCTTCGACGGCGTCGACATCACCGATCTCGAAGAAAAGGACCTGTACGGGGTTCGACGTCGCGTCGCGATGTTGTTCCAGTCGGGGGCTCTCTTCGACTCGATGTCGGTGCTGGACAACATCGCCTATCCTGTCCGTGAGCACACCGATCTCGACGAGCACGAGGTCGTCGAGATCGTGGAGCAGAAGCTCAGGCTCGTCGACCTCGAAGGTGTCCTCGATCGCATGCCGGCCGATCTCTCAGGAGGGATGCGCAAGCGCGTGGCTCTGGCGCGATCCCTGGCCCTCGATCCGGAGGTCGTGCTGTTCGACGAACCCACGACCGGTCTCGACCCGACCACCTCGGCCACCATCGCCCGCCTGATCAAGTCGACTCAGCTAGAGCTCGGTGTAACCTGCGTAGTCGTGACGCACGACCTTTCGCTCGCACGAACGACCGCTACCAAGCTCGCCTTCCTGGACTCTGGGCGATTCCGCTTCTGGGGTACATGGAGTGAGGCTGACGCGAGCGACGACACCCTTCTGCAGGACTTCCTGCACGGCCGGGAACACCACGATGGCAACGAATAGCGGAGGAGCCGCCCGAGTCGGGCTCACCGTCCTCATCGCGCTGGTGGTTCTCGCCGTCGGCGTGCTCGTCATCGGCGACCAGTCGCTGTTGTTCACCACCACGGACGACTACTTCGTCAAGTTCCGCAACGTCGGCGGGCTGGCCGAGCGCAGCTCCGTCCAGCTCAACGGAGTCAACGTCGGCCGGGTCGAGCGCATCGTCCTCTCCGAGGACTCGAAGGCCGAGCTCATCGAAGTCCACATCGCGGTCGAGCGGCGTTTTGCGGCACGGATCCGCGCCGACTCGGTCGCACGAATCAAGAGCCTCGGTCTCCTGGGCGACAAGTACGTCGAGATCACGTCGGGCTCGCCGGCTTACGATCCTGTTACGCCCGGAGCCGAAATCCCCGCGGCCCAGCCGACTGACGTCGAC
>JANQPS010001116.1 GCA_028285365.1 Thermoanaerobaculia bacterium
TTGAGGCGTTTCATTGTGGCGAAGTAGAGCGGCGGTTCCTGCTGGCCCTCGAGGATCGCCTCGACGAACGCGTCCTCTCCTGCGCTCGTCGAAGCGATCGCGGGGTTGTGGCGCCGCTCGTAACCAACTGTCGACGACGGCACAGCGCCCAGCGCCTTGCCGCAGGCGCTCCCGGCGCCGTGACCCGGCCAGACCTGAACGAAGTCAGGGAGCGCGAGGAATCTCTCTACACTCCGATACAGGATCCTGGCCGAGGGGTCCATCTGCCCAGCAATCCCGGCCGCCGACTCGAGGAGATCGGGGCGCCCCAGGTCACCGACGAAGACGAAGTCGCCGCTCGCGATGCCGATGGGCTGGGAGGCGCCAGAGCCATGGTCGGTGACCAGGAAGCTCATGTGCTCGGGGGTGTGACCAGGGGTGTGGAGCGCCTGGATCTCGATCTTGCCGATGCTGAACGAATCTCCGTCGTGGAGCCAACGGACGTCGTAGTCGCCGTCTCTTGCCCACTCGTACTTCCAGTCGTCCGGACCCTCGTCGGAGAGGTAGAGCTTGACTCCGAGCTCTTCTGCGAGCTCCCTTGCTCCGGACAAGAAGTCTGCGTGGATGTGGGTCTCAGCGACGGCGGTGATGCGTAGGCCTTCGGCTTGGGCCAGGGTGACGTAGCGGTCGACGTCTCGCTCGGGGTCGATGATCAAGGCCTCGCCAGTGCGCTGACAGCCGATCAGATAGGCATACTGGGCGAGTTTGGGGTCGTCGATCTGACGAAACAGCATGGTGTGTCTCCTCCTCCGCGTGGCGGCTGGCGGTTGACCGTTCCGCCGAGCCGCGTTGGGGGACGCCCGCTTTTCGAGCGCCTCTACTGGGTGAGAGACACGGGGGCTTCGGAAGGTTCCCGCGAATCTCACGCGGTCTTCGACGAGGCCGAGAGGGTCAGCTGACGCTGGTGTTTCCAGCCTCGGCGAACGCTCGATCTAGCACGGCCCGGAGCTCCTCGGGCATCTCGCCGTGACCCACCGAATCGCAGATCTCGTGAGCGAGATCGAGGGTCGAGAACAGGGCTTCGCAGCGAGTGCAGAGCTCCTCTGGGGCCACCCGGAATGGCACCCCTCGGTCGAGAGACTCCTGCTTGGCCTTGAGGAGGTCCAGGCACATCTGGCGACTGTGATCAGGAGGTGGCGCGTCCTGCTGTGGAAGACAGCGTGACAGCTCCCGGCGAAGGAGCAGCCGCCCGCGATGGATCCGCGTCTTGACCGTGGCCGCCTTGATCCCGAGGACCGATGCGATGTCGGCGATCGGCAGCTCCACGATCTCCTTGAGAACCAGGGGCATGCGGTAGTTCATCGGCAGCTGCGCGATGGCGTTTTCCACCGACTCCTGCACTTCGTTGCGCAAGTGCTCGTCGAGAGGATCGTTTAGGACGTCGAGGTCGGCGATCTGATCTTCGGGATCCGGTAGCAGGTCCGTCAGCGACTCCATGTGCTCAGGCTCGCCGGCTCGTCGTCGGCGCTTGCGCATGCAGGCGCGCGCTGCGATCGTGTAGAGCCAGGTCGTGGGCCTGGCGTCACCGTGGTATTGATGCCACTTGCGCAACGCGATCAGGAAGATCTCTTGGACGAGATCCTGGGCGTCGTCGGGGTGCCCACACAGTTTGAGCGCCATGCCGTACAGACGGTTGCCGTGCTGCTCGAGCAGGAGTGGCAGTGCTTCGTCGACGGGCAGCCGAGCCAACTCGGCATCGCTCCGTCGACTGGTCTTGCTGCCTACCGGCGGCTGCACTGGGGACCTGCTCACTTGGGGACCAGCGTTACCTTATGAGGGCGGCGCTGCTAGCCGCCTAGCTCCGCCAGGACCTGGGCTTCGGTCTTCTTGTGGGTGTTTCCCGCGTACTCGAAGACACCGAGTCGGCGGTCGTGAAAGATCTCGCCGACGAGCTTCATGCCGTCAGTGTCGTCGAAGATCGCGACCGCAAGATAGTGCTTGCCTTCGTGTGGTCCTGGTGCCGTGACGCGATAGAAGAGTCCGCTGCCGCAGATCTTGCAGAACCCGCGCTCAGCCCAGGGTGAGGAGGCGTGGCAGCTGATGTTCTCGGCGCCGTCGAAGCTCACGGCGTCGGCAGGAGCCTCGATGGACAGCAGTGCCGAGCCGGTCCAGCGCTGGCACATCCGGCAGTGGCAAGCGTGCACCTCGTCGCCGAGAGTGGCGGTGACCTTGACCGCGCCACACAGGCAGTTCCCGGATCGTTCTTTCATGAGCTCCTCCATACCGATACTGGTCCGTTGGCTGGGTCAGCCCCGCGGCGGCCTGGAGTGCCATGTCTCAAGCGGGAGGCGGCCGTCTGCTAGGGCTCTCGCCCGAGTGATCGTTTGATGATTGTCGCAGTTTGAGCGGCGCGGAGCGAGCGCCTCGCGGCTCCCGTTCTGCTCGAGGAAGACCCCCATGCCCGTACCTGCAGCTCGACTTGGGAACCTGCAAGGGAGGGTGCTGGTTTGAATGGGAGACGCATAGGTGCATAGCAGAACCATGCGACAATGGAACTATCCTGCAGATGCCATTCTGCTGTGTTTGTTTTGTTGCCAGTGATACGTGGCGTTGCGCGTATCTTTGTTCTGCGCTTTCATAATATATTATGTGTTTGTTGTAGTGCAGTGCAGAGTATAACAACAAGCACACCAAGTAGGTGCAGACAGCACGAGGAGAATAATACATCCAAATCCATGTTGCGGGTGAGCAGCTGCTTTCAGCACAAGCTGGCTACCAAATGAGCAACGCTAGATGTCAGCTAGCTTTATGTAGACTACATGCGGACAGTGTGCTACGCTGCCTCATGCTTACCCAATTGCCGGAGGTCTACTACTGAGCACATGTAAAGTGTATGCTGACAA